>JARFRT010000255.1 GCA_029287105.1 Akkermansiaceae bacterium
CCGCTGCAGTTCCCTGGGCGCCTCCAGAGACCTGGTGGATCATCACGTGGGAATTGGGTAGGCAGAATCGTTTGCCTTCGGTGCCAGCCGTGAGCAGTACAGCTCCCATGGATGCCGCGATACCGATGCAGTAGGTGTTAACGTCACATGTCAGGAACTGCATGGTGTCGTAGATCGCGAGTCCGGCGGTGACTGAGCCACCGGGGGAGTTGATATAGATGTGGATGTCCTTTTTGGGATCCTGCATCTGGAGGAAAAGCATCTGGGCGATCACGGAGTTGGCGACACCGTCGTCGATGCCTGTTCCGATAAAGATGATACGGTCCTTGAGCAGACGGGAGTAGATATCGAAGGCCCGCTCGCCACGGCCATCGGATTCGATGACGGTGGGGATGTAGTAGTTGTTTTGGGGAGTGGAGTCCATGCTGGCTGTAGTGATCATTGTGGTGGTAAGTGGAGCTTAGGCTTGGGTGGCCTCGGGTTCGACCTCCTCTACCTTCGCGTTGTCTACCAAGAAGTCAATCGCCTTGCCGATGAGAATGGAATTTCTCAGGCTGGAGATACGGCCGGAGCGTTGCATTTCCTTGGCAACTGCCTTCGGGGTTTTTTTCTGCTGATGGGCGATGCTTGCGATGCGCTGGCTGAGCTCGTTGTCGGTGACAGCGATCTTTTCGGCGTGGGCGATTTCCTGAAGGATGAAGTTGGTTTTCAGGTTGTTGCGTGCCTGCACCTGTGCGCTGGCGATGATTTCGGCTTGTTGGGAGGCAATTTCCTCGTCGCTGAGGCCGGCCTGGGCACCGCGTGCAACCATGTCATCGGCGCTGCCCTGTGCTTCGGCCATGACCATTTCCTCGGGCAGGGCAAAGTCGACCTTGCCGAGCAGGTTCTCGACGATTTGGTTCACCTTGTCCTCGTTGATTTTCTGGCCTTTTTGCTGGGTGATCTGATCGGAGATAAGCTCCTTGAGGTCGTCGACGGTTTTGTCTTTTCCGAACTGGAGTGTCTCGGCGACAAATGCATCGTCAAGCTCGGGTAGGGCCTGTTCCTTGATACCCTTGATGGTGACCGCGAAGTTGATGTCTTTTCCGCGGAGGTCTTCGATGGGGAAGTCGTCGCCGACCGAGCAGACAACCTCGCGGCTATCTCCGGTGGAAGCGCCCTCGAGTTGTTTGCTGAAGCCGGGGAGGAAGGCGTCCTCTTTGATCTGCACCCAGTAGTCCTCCTTGCCGCCGAGGATGCCGGCGGGCTTGCCGAGAGCCTCTTCGAGGGGTTTGCCATCGAGGGTGGAGGTGAAGTCGATCACCGCGATGTCGTCGGCCTGCAGGGCACGGTCGTCGATGTCTTTGTAATCCGCGTAGCGTTCGAGAACGCCGTCGATTTCGCGCTGCACCTCGTCTTCGGTGGCATCGGCGGAGGGGACTTTGACTTCGATCTCCTTGTAATCGGGGAGCTCGAAGGTGGGAGCGAGGATGAGGGGCATGGCAAAGCTGAACGATCCGTCATCGGCGTAGGTGACGGCCTCAGGGCTCTTGAAGTTGAGCACTTTCAGATCTTCGTCCTTTCGCATGGCTTCTTCGCAGGCGGCACTGATGAGCCGGGATTCGAGTTCGTCCTTGATGTCGGTGGCGAAGCGTTTCTCGATCACGGAGACGGGTGTTTTGCCGGGGCGGAAACCAGGAATTTTCGCCTGGGCGCTGTAGGCCTTTACGATGTTCTTACGCTCGTTCTGGACGTGATCTGCGGGTATTTCTGCACGCAGGGTCGCGATGCACTCGGGTTGTTTGTCGACGGTAATGTTCATGATGGCTTGGTCGTGAAAATGGGTTGGATTTCTCCTCTGGGGGCGGCAAACTAGTTGCGGTGGGGCTCTGAGTCAAGAACCATGACGGGGATATGTGACGGGGGTGGATTCAGTGCTTTTTTCCCATTTTGCGGGCTCTCGGAGTAAGGGCTTAGCGAATCGGGTCAGGGCATACGTCGCGTCGCTGGCAGAGGGCGCAGTGGTCACCGAGATAGAGGGTGTCAATCCAGTGGGTCAGCCGGTGGAGGTGTTTGCGATCATCGGTGAGCAGACCGGCTTCAAAGTTGCGTCGGTGCGGGTTTTTGGCACCGAGGCCGGCACCGGTCAGGTTGGGCGATCCGAAAAAGGCGATTTTGCCGTCGATGATGATGGCCTTGGTGTGGACGCGCGGGCAGAGGATTCGCTCGAAGAGATCGGATTCAATGAGGTTGGGATATTGGTCGAAGTCCTGTCGAAAGCGTGGCCCGGGTTCCTTGGCGTGGATCAGACGAATGGCGACGCCCCGGTCGATGAGATCGGAGAGGATTTCCAGAAAGGGGACGTACCGACGACCTTTCCTGACATGCATGTCCTTGATGTCAGCCGTGACGATCCAAAGGTATTTTTCAGTGTTGGGAAGAAGCTCAATGAAAATGCGCTGGTGGATTTCTTCGTTGAGGAGGAGTTCATTCATAATGCGGCGTTGAGGAGCTTTGGGACTGATTGATTCGGGAGGCGGGCAAAACCGTTGCCAATGTCGGCGAGTGTGGCACTGGGAAGCCAACAAGCAAGCCCCGCCCCCAGCCATGTCAGCCGCCGGCCAAGGCCCGGTTTCTTGGGGTCGGGACGTTTGAGTGCGTCGTTAACAGCATTGAAGAGCGGCGCGTCATTTCACGGACGGCCGATCTTCGGTTAAAACGATGTGCCGATGGAGAAGTGGAATGTGCCGCTGGGTTCGCCTTTGCGACGATTCATATTGTGTCCGTACTCGAGACGAACAGGGCCAATGGGAAGATCGATCCGAAGTCCGAGGCCCAGAGCGTAATGGGGGTCCCGAAAGCTGAACCAATCGTTCGCATCGGTGTAGACTTGGCCCATATCGAAGAATACGACGCCTTTGATCGGCTCATTGATGGTTCTGATGTATTCGACACTGGCATTCCAGTAGGCGGCGCCACCCAGCGGGTCCCCGGAGAGCGAACTGGGGCCAAGCTCGCGTTGACCAAAGCTTCGAACTGAGTCAGGGCCACCACTGAAGAGGTGAAGGTCGATCGGAAGGTTGTTTTCATCCGAAGTCAAAATTGCCCCTGTGCTGAAGCGGGTCATGATGTTGCTCTTTTTGCTGAGCGGGAATCGGTAAGAAGCATCGATGGTCGTTTTGTAATAATGGCTGGAAGCATCGCCGCTCAAGGTTCCTGCTTCGAACACCCCGCGTGCGTTGAAACCTCGCGTGGGCAGAACCGGGTCGTCCCTGAAATCCACCGTTTGCTCGAAGCCAATGCGGGTGTTCACGTAATCGTCGGGCCCCAGTTCCATCGGTGTGAGCGAATCCGACGCCGTGGATGTTTGGGTGATCCCGAGGTAAAGCCGACTGCTATAGTGGTCGGCGTACTTCAACAGTAAGCTGGTTTCCAATCCGTTTTCAGACTTGTCATAGCCATCGAAGTTGCGCTCAAGCAGAAATGCACGGGTCGTGAACTGCAGTGCTTCACCTGCAAAGCGGGGGTCGGTCAGGCTCATTTCCCTGAGTAAGCCGCGACCGCTGTATTCGGCCCTTGCGTTGAATCGGAGAAGTCGCCCTTGGAGGTTTAAATCGGTATAAGACAGGCCGACGATGGCACCTTCGTAAGAGCCGGCGCCGATGTAACTGCGCAGCGATTTGGCCTTTGCCTCGACCACATCGACTTCGACATCCATCATGCCGCCATCGCGAGTCAGAGGGTTGAGCGTCGCGCTTAGAAAAGCACCGGTCTTGAGCAGGTCCTGCAGTGCCGTGTCAGCTGCGGTTTGATCGAAATGCTTGTCTCTGAGCCCATCGAAGTATCTGCGGACACGCCGTTTTTTGGTTTTCTGGACGCCTTTGACAATGATGTTGTCCACGGTGAAAATCCGGCCTCGATTGATGTCGAAAATCAGGTAGGTCATGCCGCTTCGATGCTCGGCGGTCATCTGGAGGGTTGCGTGGTGGTATCCGCGCACACGGAAGTAGTTTTCCACGAGACTCCGGACCTTGATGATGTTTGTTGTGCTGGCCTTCTTGCCCGGCAAGTTGCGGATTTCAGCTGAAATCGACTCAGCGTCCTGCCGCGGCACACCGCGTATAGCCGGCTCTGCCAGAATGAAAAGCGGACCGGGTGAAAGCTGGAGTTTGACGTCCACACGCTTGCGGTTTCGATCCACTGTTTCATGCGCAACCGAGACCCTGGCGTGCCAGTAACCTTTCGAGTGCAAATAATTCCGCACATTGACGGCGCCTTGCTCAGTGTATTCTATGATGTAGGGGGCGTCTTCGGCTGCTACGATTTCAGTTTCCACCAGCGGTTGGAAAAAATAGCCATTGAGTTCCTCGGGAGTCAGCGGCCCCATTTGATTCGCATCAACCTTTCCGTAGAGGTAGCGGGGGCCTGGTTTGGCGTTGATTTCAATGATGTTGCCCCCGGGCAATCTCCAATCGACCTCTGCATCGATATGGCCGGTGCGAACCAGTAAACGCTTGAAAAAGTAGGCGGCATCATCGGCCCGCCAGGGAGCTGGATCACGGGTCTTGATGAAGTCGAGCCGGGGACTGACCTTGGCGAGCAGTTCGGTCTTTTTGTCCTCAGGGATTCCATGAATATGGATCGAGGCTGCCTCAGCCGTGATGCTGGTCAGAATCAGAAAAACAGATGTAGCTAATGGGCGCATTTAACGAAATCTAAGAACGTATATAATGAGGCCGCGTGTTTGCTGAGTATCGTCGACTTGTGCGGTGAGGTGCCATCGTGGTTGAATCTCGACGGTGGCAGAGGCAAATTTTCTGCCGGTAAACGGATCGACCTCACCGACTTTGAGGTTAAGGTCCTCAACTCCTGTTAGCAGGGTTTTAAATAACTTGTTACCCCCTGGTTTGTCATTGCGCTGTTTCAATTTGACCAGGAAAAGTTGGAATGCCTTGAATGTGGCAACGCTACGGTTTTCCAAGTTGCTGGTGGTGGTGCCGGTTGCCAGCAGCGCCATGATTTCGCTCTCCGGCAGGGGCGGGAACGAGTTGAAGGTCGTCTTGGGGGAGCTGGCCGGGCCGTAGACAAAAACATTGACGTCGTAAGCCCCGACGGTTGACTTGCCCCTGATTTTCAAGCTTGGATTGAGGCCGTCGCGGCCGTTGAAGATAATCTGGCCTCGCTCAATGTTCAAAATACTGAATGGCAATCTGGCTTTGACCCGGTTGGCGAGGAGGGTCCCTCGGGGTAGCGGTTTGGCCAGAGTTCCTCCAACCTTGAGTGACCCTGTAAGGTTTCCGGAGGCAACATTGCCGCGGATCAGGATGGGGTCATCTGTGCGGACCGTGAGATCGAGTTTCCAGTTGGAGAATGGGGCGGGAATGGGTAAGCCCTCTTCGGCCTTTGCGTCTGAGAGCACGGGCAACCTGACGGTGGCCACCGCAGATGAGGGAACGCCAACCGGGATCAGTTCAATATCCTTGTAAAACAGGGACTCGACGATGCCAATATTGCCACTGATCGTGGCATCATCAAGAGCTCCCTTGATTTGTAAATCCGTGCTGGCTCGAACCGAAACGAGGTCGTCGCGGTGGACCAATGCGTAGCGTGTGTTGAGTGTGAGGTTGAATAGGGGTTTGGAGAAATCATTCAGGTCAACATCCCCGGAAACCTCAAATTTTCCGCCATTGATTTGAGCGGTTAGTTGAACGGTCGCTTTTTGTGTTTGGTCAAGCCGGGTGCTCAACTTGATGTCGCGTATGTCGCCCATGTCTGACGCAGTGACTTGAATCTGTCTCTTATACACATCTGACGCTGCCGACGATGTTAGCACAGTGTAGTGGGGGGGGGGGGGGGGGGGGGG
>JARFRT010000286.1 GCA_029287105.1 Akkermansiaceae bacterium
ATCTACACTGTGCTAACATCGTCGGCAGCGTCAGATGTGTATAAGAGACAGGGTCAACACGGGGCGATTCATGGTTGTCTATGAGCGTGGAAAACACAGCACACACTGCCATCCTCGGGGCAGGCATTACAGGCCTTAGTGTAGCGCATTCTCTGCGCACCGCATCACAGGATAATCGGCAGCAATCATTCCACCTCATTGAGTCCGGCGACCAGGTCGGTGGAGCGCTGCAAAGCACCCGGCGCGACGGCTACCTCGCCGAACACGGACCCAACAGCATACTGATCAAGGACAAGCGTGTCGCCCGGATGCTCGATGACATCGGTCTGGGGGAAGCGGAATCCCATGCGGCCCTGCACGAGAGTCTGGTAGCACGCAAGGAGGCGGAAAAACGCTACATCGTGCAGGACGGCCAGCCGCACGCCATGCCCGCGTCGCCGCTCGGCATGCTGCGCACGCCCCTGTTTTCATTCATGGGCAAGCTGCGCTTCGGGCTCGAGCCCTTCATCGGTAAGTACAAGGGGCGGGAGCAAGGACGGGGCGAGGAAAGCTTTGCCGATTTCGTCCGGCGCCGGCTTGGCCCCGACATGCTCGCCAGCGCAGCGGGCCCGTTTGTCAGCGGCATCTATGCCGGTGACCCGGAAAACCTCTCGGTGCGCCATGCCTTCCCCCGCTTGTGGAACCTCGAGCACAACTACCGCTCGTTTATCATCGGGGCCTTGGTGCTCCAGTTCGGCGGCGGCAACAACCCGCACCGGCTCGCGCCCTCGCGCATGCTCTCGTTCCGATCCGGCATGCACGCCATGCCCGATGCCATCGCCAACCACTTACCGGATGACTCCCTCAAACTGCAATGCCAGGTGAACTCGATCGAGCCCACCCTCGAAAATGACATCAGCGGCTGGGCACTGAGTTGGACCGACGCCTCGGGTAACCAGCAAACCGGCCACTACCGCCAGTTGGTCATCGCGGTCCCGCACCACCGCCTTTGCTCGCTGCCCCTACCGGCATCAGTCATCACCGAACTCGCCCCGCTGACCGAACTGGAAGCGCCTCCGGTCACCAGCCTGGTCCTCGGCTTCAAACGCGAGGATATCACCCACCCTCTCGATGGGTTTGGCATGCTGATCAAGCAGGCTGAAAACAGCCCGCTGCTAGGGGTCCTTTTTTCGTCCAGCATGTTTGACGAGCGGGCACCGGAAGGACACGTCACCCTGACCTGCATGATGGGAGGCTCGATCCATCCGGAGTATGCGGAAAACGACGACCAGGTCGTACTCGACGAACTCGACCGACTGCTTGGCGTGACCGGAGCCCCCACCTTCCGCCATCGCACCGCCTGGTCCCATGCCATCCCCCAGTACGGGCTCGACTACCAGAACGTGCTCGACGCGTTGGCAGCGTGTGAAAGCAAGCACCCGGGCCTGCATCTCGCCGGCAACTACCGTGGCGGAATTTCCGTGGGCGACTGTATCGTCAACGGCCTCGAGTTGGGGAACTCGCTCCTGTAGGAAATGGCTCCTCTGAGGATCCACAGCGGCGGCCCCCAGCTGAAATCGCCTGTTTACCCTGGTCTTGTGTCAGCGGCCTCCCTGGTTTCCCGTTCGACATCCAATCCGACAACATCTATTAAGAAAAGCGACACCTGTTAACGTACCATGATCATCACTGCGTCAATCCTGCAAGGCATCGACTGGACCATCATCTGCATTTTTTTTGCCATCGTGCTCGGCATCGGCTGGGTGGCCTCCCGCACGGCGGGCAAGAGTTCCTCGGAATTCTTTCTCGGTGGCCGCGGCATGCCCTGGTGGCTGCTCGGCATCTCGATGGTTGCCTGCACATTTTCCTGTGACACCCCTAACCTGGTGACCCAGTTTGTCCGTGATGACGGGGTGGTCAAAAACTGGGCATGGTGGGCCTTCCTGATCACCGGCATGGTGACCGTGTTCATCTATGCGCAACTCTGGCGCCGCTCCAACGTCATGACTGACCTCGAGTTCTACGAACTTCGCTACAGCGGCAAAGGAGCCAGCTTCCTCCGTGGTTTCCGCTCGATTTACCTCGGCGTCTTTTTCAACGGACTGATCATGGGCTCGGTGTCGCTTGCCGCGATCAAGATCGGCGCGGTCATGCTCGGCACAGGGCCGGTGGTCACCATTGTGGGGGCCTCGGTCTTCGTTGTCATCTACGCCTCGCTCGGAGGGATCAAAGGCGTGATCTGGTCCGACTTTTTCCAGTATGGCATCGCCATGCTCGGTGCCGTTTACGCGGCCTATGTCGCGGTCAACTATGTCGATCCCGACACCCAGCTTGCCGTGGGCGGCCTTACTGGCTTGCTCAACCACGAATCGGTCATCCCCAAGCTCGACATCATGCCTGACTTCAGCAACTGGATGTCCTTCATCCCCTTGCTGATCATCCCGGTCGCGGTTCAATGGTGGGCCGTCTGGTACCCCGGTGCCGAGCCCGGTGGCGGTGGCTACATTGCCCAGAAAATGCTGTCAGCCAAAGACGAGAAAAACGCCATCGGCGCCACCATGCTGTTCAACTTCATGCACTATGCGGTGCGCCCGTGGCCATGGATCATTGTGGCTCTCGCCTCGTTGGTTATTTTCCCCCAGCTTTCCGACATCAAGGCGCAGTTCCCGGAGATCGACCCCAAGTACCTCAAAAGCGATATCGCCTACCCTGCCATGCTGGCAAAAATCCTCAGTCCCGGTTGGCTCGGCATTGTCGTGGCATCTCTGATCGCCGCCTACATGTCGACCATCGGGACGCACCTCAACTGGGGGTCCTCCTACGTCGTCAACGATTTCTACAAACGTTTCGTCAAGAAAGATGCCACCGAAAAACAAATGGTCCGCATGGGCCGCATCTGCACCGTCGGCCTGATGGTCTTCGCGGGCACGCTCTCCCTCACCGTGCTCGACTCCGCCCAACAAGCCTTTGAATTCCTGTTCCTCTCGGGGGCCGGCACAGGTGCCATCTACCTGCTCCGCTGGTTCTGGTGGCGCATCAATGCCATCACCGAAATTGTCGCCATGGTTGTGGCCTCCGGCATGGCTATCTGGCTCGCCTTTGGATCCAACGACAACGACGTGCTCAAGTGGTTCGTCGACAGCTCACCCGTAGCGAGCAAAGTGCATACGGTCAACGACCCGGCATTGATTTCCTACATTGAGACAGCTCAAAAAGAAGGCGCGGAAAAAGCCCGCAAACTTGAGGACGCGGCCACCCAGGCCGCTGATGCGTGGCGGAAAACGCGGAAGGATGACAAGGCAAAACGTCTCGCCGCCCACGCCGCCTATGCCCTGGCCTACACGACCAAAACCGAGCACACCGCCTCACT
>JARFRT010000309.1 GCA_029287105.1 Akkermansiaceae bacterium
CCCCCCCCCCCCCCCCCCCCCCCCCCCCCCCCCCCCCCCCCCCCCCCCCCCCCCCCCCCCCCCCTTTTTACTGATACGGCGACCCCCGAGATCTACACTGTGCTAACATCGTCGGCAGCGTCAGATGTGTATAAGAGACAGCCACCACGCCGCCATCCTCGCGCACATTCACAATGATCTCGCCCACCGTCTGCCGCGCATCCGCCCCCTCCTCGGCCACCGGCACAGAGACATTGAGTTCACGCTCACTCTGCGAAAACTGCATGGTGGCAATAAAAAATATCAACAACAGAAAGACAACGTCGATCATTGGCGCCAACGGAAAGACCGCTAACTCAGGCTCTGTGGTTTGAAATTTCATACTCAAAAAAAGTTGGCCGACTCCACTACATCCCGTGAATCTCCGGACTGTCGTTGGACGGGCGGGACAGGGGAACCGGCATGACACGGGAATCGGGTTCATCCTCACCCCGGCCTTGTGACTGCCCATGCTCGTGGCCTGATTGCTCGTGCCCCGGCTGGTCATAGCCGTGATGATGCACCTCCCCGGCATACACAGGCTGGGGGGCCACACCGCCACGGCGGTTGTACTGGGCCGACAGCAGCGCCATCAAATGGGTGGCCGCCGCTTCAAGCTCAGCAAGGTACTTCTGGACGCGCCCACGGAAAATCGAGTAAAAAATAACCGCAATGATACCAATCACCAACCCACTGGCCGTGGTCACCAACGCCTGGTAAACACCTTCGGCCAGCTTATTGGCATGCACCCCCTCGTAGTTGCCGCTGGCTATCTCCATGAAGGCACGGATCATGCCAATCACAGTCCCCAAAAGACCCGCCATCGGCGCAATCGTGCCCACGTCGTTGAGGTAACTGATGCGGTGTGTCAGGATCCCCGCCTGGCGCGACCCCTCAGCCTGCGCCACCTCACGCACCTCCTTGAAGGTGGTCCCCGTGTTTTTGGTCATAAAATCAAGGGTCTTCTCGGTAATACGGGCAACACTCTGGTTTTGCCGGTTACAATGCGCGACAAGGCCGAGATAATCGCGCTTGCGTATCAACGCCTCAGCCGCATTCATAAACTTGTCACTCACCACCGTATTGCGACGGATGGTAAAGAAATAGAGCAGAATCAATACCACCGCAATCACCGACAGCAGAGCCAGCGGATACATCATAAACCCTCCCATCGAGAGGATTTCAAGGATGTCTTTGTTGGCCTCGGGGGCGGCCCCCGGGGCATCGGCAGCAAGGGCACCATGAGCCGTGCCCAACATCACCACGGAAGTCAGGCCTAGAGTTAGAATAGAAAATTTCATAGAAATGGGTTCGCGGCCATTGTAGCCTGATTTTTCACGGGCGCAAGCGCAGGGAATCCCCATGCTGACAGCTCAAAACACCGCCGCAGTCGACATCTCGCCCCACTTGAGCTTGATTTACGCTGTTCTTGCCCCAACTCTTTCTCAACAATTGATCCGATGAGCACTCCCGAGGTAAAACAAAAACTCCAGAAAACCCCGCACAAACCGGGCGTTTACCTGATGAAAGACCGGATCGGGGGCATCATCTACGTCGGCAAGGCCCGTGACCTCCGCAAACGGGTCGGCAACTACTTTATGCCGTCACGGAAAATGCGGGCCGACCTTAAAACCCGCGCCCTGATCGACAGCATCCACGATTTTGACACCCAAATCGTCCGCAACGAACAGGAAGCCCTCATCCTCGAAAGCAAACTCATCAAGCAATACCGGCCACGCTACAACGTCAGCCTGCGCGACGACAAGCGCTTCTACATGGTCAAGGTGCAGCTGGACGCCCCGCTGCCACGCTTTGTGCTGACCCGACTGAAAAAGGACGACGGAGCCCGCTACTTCGGTCCCTTTGTCCACTCCACCGCCCTCAAGGCCACCCTGGAATGGATCAACCGGGAGTTCGGCCTGCGGACCTGCCGACCGAAATCGCCCGGCGAAAAAGAATACCGCCACTGCCACGCCGATGTCATCCGGCGATGCAGCGCGCCCTGTATCGGGAAAATATCCGCGGAAGACTACCGCACCCGCATCAACGAGGCCATTCGCCTGCTCGAGGGCAAGGGCCGGCGGGACCGACTGAACGGACTGCGCGCACTGATGGACGAGGCCGCCGGCAAACTTCAGTTTGAAAAGGCCGCCCGACTCCGCGACATCATCGCCAACCTGGAAAAAACTCTCAGCCCGGCACGCAGCTTCTCACGCGGGCGGGGCGGTGTGCCTAGCACGGTCAACCCCAGCGAGGACCTGATCGAGCTACAAAACGCGCTCGACCTGCCCGACCCGCTGCACATCATGGAGTGCTTCGATATCTCCAACGTCTCAAGCAACCACATCGTCGCCTCCATGGTCCGCTTCGTCGACGGCGCGCCCGACAACCAAAACTACCGCCGCTACCGAATCAAAACCGTGCAAGGCCAGGACGACTTCGCCAGCATGGCAGAGGTTGTCAGGAGACGCTACTCCCGCATCCTCCTGGAAAACAACGTGGCGGGAACCGAGGAGTCGCAGGAATCACCCCTCGAGGCCCTCCGCCGACTCGCCCGCGATGGCAAATCCCCGCTCCACTTGCCCAACCTCGTCATTGTCGATGGCGGCAAGGGCCAACTCAGCATGGCTGTCAATGAGCTCAACCGCCTCGGGCTTCACGACCTGCCCGTCATCGGTCTGGCCAAACAGCGTGAGGAAATTTTCCGCGCCGGCCACAGCGACCCGCTCCTCCTCCCCCACGACACCGGCGCCCTGAAACTGATGCAACGCATCCGCGACGAAGCCCACCGGTTTGCCAACAACTACAACGAGCTGCTCCTGCGCCGACGCGTCACCGAGAGCCTGCTGGACGACTGCCCGGGTATGTCACCCAAACGCAAGGAAGCCCTGCTGCGCCGGTTCGGCTCGGTCAAGCGCATCCGCAAAGCCACCGTCAAAGAACTCGAGTCCGTTCCCGGTATCGGCAAAAAGACCGCCGAACAAATGACGTCCTGGTTGCAGACAAAAAAATAAAGCCACCCCGCCCCGCTCACCGGTATGAAACTCGTTCCCCTCCTGCTGCTCCACCTCTGCGGCCCCGTTCACGCCGACACGCCGTTCCCCTGGTCGCCCGTCACCATCAACCACAAGGAGTATATCCCACTGACCACCATCCGGCAGTTCTATCATTTTGATCAGGAAACCATTAACGGCAACCGTGTTCAGCTCCAGAACCGGACAGCCACAGTCGACCTGACCGTCGGCGACCAGGCCGCACGCATCAACGGGGTGAGATTTTTCCTGTCCGATCCGATCAAAACCCGTCACCAGACCCCCCATCTTTCCAAGCTCGACCTCACCAGCCTGATCGACCCCGTGCTTCGCCCCCATCAAATCAAGCAGGCCCCAAGTTTTGATACCGTCGTTTTGGACCCTGGCCACGGCGGCAGCGATCAGGGCTCTGCCGGCCTGGAGGCCAAACACACCCTCGCCGTGGCTCTCCTGATCCAGGAAATACTGGGGAAGAAAGCTTACAAGGTGATCATGACCCGCACCGGGAATGAACGGGTCCCGCTTCCGTCCAGAGTCGGAATAATCAACCGCCAGAATAACGCCATCGTCATCTCCCTCCACTTCAATTCCGGACGCAAGGAGGTATCAGGCTTCGAAACCTATGTCGTCAGCGCGCGTCAACCCCACCCGGCCGGCCAAGCCAGCGTCGCCCTGGCTGCCGCCGTCCACACCCGCAGCCTCATGCAGTTGAACCATGCCCGGTCAGGTCACCATTTCAGAACCTTGGACCGCGGAATCCGACACGCCCGGTTCAGACTCCTCAAGGACAGCAAACACCCGATCATCCTGATCGAGGCAGGATTCCTCACCCACAAGAAAGAGGCCTCGTTGATCACCACCAAGGCTTACCAGCAAACACTCGCCGATGCCATCGCACAAGGCATCGCTGACTACAGGATCTCCATCTCAAAGAAAGAACGACAAGACCGGGTTTCACCCTAGCCCGCGGTTTTTCCCAGCCCGCGGTTTTTCCTAGCCCGCATACTCCAGCGCACGCTGCTTCATCTGCGTAGCCATCAGGTTCAGGGCGTTGGCACGGGTCGGCGCCAGATGCTCCTTGAGCCCTGTTTCATCGACAAAACTCATATCCGCCTGAAGGACCGCGTCCGGCGTCTCACCATCCAGCACGCGCACAAACAGGGCAATCATCCCCTTGGTGATCAGCGAATCCGAATCAGCCCGATAACGCATCACGCCATCTTCAAAGCTTGCGTCCAACCAAACCTGCGATTGGCAACCTTTGATCAGCCGGTCAGCCGTCTGCTTTTCCGGGGGTAATGGCTCTAGCTTCTTGCCCAGACCAATCACGTACTCATAGCGCTCCGTCCAGTCATGGAAAAACCCCAGTTCCTCAAGCAACTCCCGCTTTTTCTCTTCGATGTCCATCAAACCTTTTATCCTTGCTGGATTAAGGGCAGAATACGCGCCACCCTTTCCTTCATTTCCTTGCCAGGCTTGAATTTAACCACCGCACGTGGGGGGATTTTCATATCCTGACTCGGATTCTTCGGATTACGCCCCACCTTCCCCTTCATCTCGCGCACCTGAAAGGATCCAAAATTGCGAATCACCACCGAGTTCCCCTGGGCAAGCTCTCCGGTCATGGTGTCAAGCAGGGTCTCAAGAACGTGAAGCACGTCAGCTTGGCCCATTCCGGTTTTATTACTAAGCTTCGTGACGAGATCGCGTTTTGTTATGGTTTCCATGGGTGTCTGAGAATCAATGGTTCAGCCTACAAAGAACAAGCGGCTGTGCGCGTTTTGAAAACCATAGTACAGCGGAATTGTCCCGCACAAAATGATTCTAATTACCCCTCTGCTCCAGTCGCAACTCGATTTCAGCCAGCAACCCCTCGATTTCCGGCACCTCAACCCCCAGTCGCTGCGCCCGCCTCAGCGGCTCGCGCCAGATCGCATCCACTTCAACTTCGCGCCCTTCCACGTAATCAATCATACTCGACGGCCGATACGCGTCCATCAGACGCGTCATCGCCATCTGCTTCTCAAGAAAGACGTCCGCAATGCAATATCCCAGCGCCGATGCCACCGCCTGCACCTCCTTCATGATTCGCCGAATCCGCGTTTCCACCCCCGGGGCCTCAAGCAACACCCGCGTATCCACCCCACCCTCGGCGATGGCAAGACCGTTAAACGGGATGTTCCAGACCAACTTCATCCACTGCGCCTCTTCCAGATTTTCCACCGCATGACAATCAATGCCGCCACCCCGAAGCAAAGCGACCAGATACCGCAACCTGCCGGAACCATCCGGACAATACTCCCCCACCCGCATCAATCCCGACGCCGTGTGACTTATCCTCCCCGGCCCAACCCGGTTGATGCACACAAAACATAGCCCGCCAAAAATACGCTCCGCCCCAAAAATCCGCCCCAACTCCTCGACATTCCCCAACCCATTCTGCAGGGTCAGAATCATACTGTGCGCATGCAACAAGGGCCTAATCACTTTTTCGTAATGCCGGTTCGAGGTGGCTTTCCACGCAACCATCACGCAGTCAACCGGCCCAATCGCTTCCGCGCTTTCAGCGCACTGCACCTCAGCCAACTCAAAATCACCCGCAACACTCTCCACCACCAAACCATGACTTCTGACATGCGCATAGTCGCTGCGGAGCAAAAAACTAACGTCCATGCCCGATTGCGCCAACCGCGCCCCGTAATACCCGCCAACAGCGCCCGCGCCGACGATGGCCACCCGTTTAATCTCCCTTGTGCTACCCATATCGCCTTTAATTATAAATAATATACGTTAAAGCTGTGTTTTATAGATTTATTACTTTACCGGATCGTTCAAACTGTTATTATTTCATTGCGCGCAGGGGGGGAATCTGGTCGCGCGCATACACACACACATGTCCACCTCCTGATCTGCCCTCCCTCATCGGGGGGCAGGTCACTTTTAGAGGAAGACGCCTGCGCGCCCCGGTAAGCATTAAGCCGGAGTTTCATCTTGGAAATAATCGTGGATCGCCGCCTCAAGGGCTCGAAACATGTGGTCGATCTCGTCCCTGTCAATACTCAACGGAGGTATGATGACCAGCGTGTCGAGAATCGATCTCGTCAAAAGACCATGCCGCCTGGCCAGCAAGGAGACCTTTTCGCCGGTGCGGTCCGCCGCGGCGAACCGCTCACCCGCCTTACCACGCAACTCGACGCCGGCGACCATCCCACACTGACGCACCTCGTGGACGACGTCATACCGATCCGCCAGTCGGGCCAGGCCTTCTTGCAACTGCGCCACTTTGGCCGGTATTTTTGCAAGGGTCCGCTCTTGCTCGAAAACATCCAGGCTCGCCAAGGCTGCGGCGCACCCCAATTGATTCCCCGTGTAGCTATGGCCATAATAAAATGCGTTCTCCGCGCCACCCAGAAAAGCATCGTAAATCGCCCCCCGCACCATCGTGGCCGCCATGGGCAGATAACCACCGGTCAATCCTTTCGCCAGACACAAGAAGTCAGGGATCACGTCTTCGCGCTGACAGGCAAACATACTGCCGGTCCGACCAAAACCCGTCATCACCTCATCGAGGATCAAATGCACACCATGCCTGTCACACCATTCCCTGAGCTGCCGCAGCATCCCGGCTGGCCAGGGGCGGATTTGATTCACCCCCTGCACCAGCGGCTCAATGATCACCGCCGCGGTCCGCGCCAGAGCGGCCTCCTCCAGCGCCATGAGATCAGCCAACCCCGCTACATGACTGACCGGAAAACCCAATTTCCTGAATCGGTCGAAAAAGGCACCCACCCCCCCCAAGGCCGCCGCGCCCATGGTATCACCGTGATAAGCTTGGTCGAACGCAATGAACTCGGTCCGGTTTTCCTCCCCCGTCTGCAGACGGTACTGGATCGCCATCTTCACCGCACACTCGACTGCCGTCGACCCGTCGTCCGAGAAAAAAACCCTCTCCAGGCTCTGCGGCGGAAACAGGGCACACAAGCGCTGCGCCAACTCACTCGCACGGGGGTTGGCAAATCCCAGGTAGCTGGTGTGCGCCACCTTCTCCAGTTGCCCGGCGATCGCCGCATTGATCACCGGATGATTGTGACCATGCACATTCGTCCAGATCGATGCATTGCCATCAATATATCGACGCCCCTCGGAATCCGTCAGCCAGGCACCCTCACCGGCCACCAACACCAATGGTTCAGCAGGCTCGCCAGCAACCCACTCGTCCTGCCGGGTGAAGGGATGCCAACAGTGCGCCTTGTCCGCTGCAATCCAATACTCCGTGTCCACGGGCCTATCTGGCCACAACCTCCTCCGCAAAGCAAGCACGCCTCATGGGACAACTTAAAAAAAAAGGTTGAATTTATTACGCGCAGCAGCGTCTATATAACACCATGAAAGCTCCATCACTCCCTAAAACCCTCCTGATCGCACTGAGCACCGTCATCCTCCTGGCCCTCCCCTCATGCGTCGACCCCGGCTACGGCTACTACGGCGGCACAAGCTATTCCGTCCTCCCCTACGGCTACAGCACGGTTCATGTCAGCGGCGTTCCCTATTACTACTACGGAAACAGCTGGTACAGACGAAGCAGCGGTCGCTATATCCGTTGCTCACGCCCTCATGGATACCACGGAACCATCGGCAGACACTCGTCCCGTCACCACGGAACCATCGGTAGACACTCGTCCCGTCATCACGGCATCACACGCCTCCCCCGTGGCTATCGCTCCCACAACATCGGGGGCACACGCTACTACTCGCACGGGAACACCTGGTACCGCCGCAGCGGCAACATCTATCACGTCACCCCCCGTCCTCACCATAGCAAAACACCCAGCAAATACCACTCGTCCCCGAGCTATCGCTCAGGCCCAAGCTACCGTCACAGCCCCTCAACGCACTCGGGATCAAGCTACCGCTCGAACTCAAGCCACCGCTCGAGCCCAAGCTATCGCCCTAGCTCGACCCATCACTCCAGCCGCTACCAAAACCTGACCCGCAGCCATACAAGAAAATCGGTCACGCCGACCAGGACTTCCACGCACCGCCCCACCAAATCCACCTACACCCCACGCTCATCCACACACCGAACTGCAACTCCGCGCAACCACCGGCACACAAGCAAACCGCAGGCAAAACCCAAGCGTTCCAAAAAGGCACATCCGCTTTCCAAGCCCGTTAAAACTCGTTGATTTCAGGCTGAGAGCGCCCGCCACAACCATCACATCCGCTCAGGCACTTGAATACCTAACAAACCAAGGCCTTTTTCCAACACCCGGCTGGTCAGCTCACAAAGCACCAACCGGGTGTTCTGCGTTGCCCCATCTGATTTGAGCACCGGACAAGCTTCAAAAAACGAATGGAATGCCTTGGCCAAATCCAGAAGGTAGTTGGCTAACAAATTGGGCCGGAAGTCATCGAGCAGCGATGGCACCGTCTCCCCGAAGCGCACCAGCATACGCGCAAGATGCACCTCCGCATCAGCCTCAATCATCAATCCGGAAGCGTCGAGCCGGACGCCGTCCTCCAGCTTACGAAAAATAGAACGCACACGCACGTTGCTATACTGAAGATAGGGTGCCGTGTCGCCCTGCAGCGCCAACATTCTGTCCCAGCTGAAGACATAATCCGTCATCCGGTGCTGCGAGAGCTCGGCAAACTTTACCGCCCCGATCCCGACGATGGCAGCCACCTGCTTTTTCTCCACGGGATCCATGCCGGGGTTTTTTTCTTCAATCACCTTGGCAGCACGCTCAACCGATTCATCAAGCACATCAACCAGCTGCACATTATCTCCACTCCGGGTTTTCATCAGCTTCCGGTCCTCGCCCAGGATGGAACCAAAAGCAATGTGATGCATCTCCGGATTGAGCCCCCGCTTGCGCGTGGCTTCGAATATTTGTTGAAAATGCAGTTGCTGCGGCATTCCGACGACATACCAGATCTGCTCCGCATGCCACTCTTCCACACGGAAATCAATCGTGGCCAAATCCGTCGTCGCGTAAAGAAACCCACCATCCGCCTTCCGCACGACCGTCGGCTTGTCGTCCAGCTTCTCATCGCCGTCAAAGAAGACACACACCGCCCCCTCACTCTCACGGGCAACGCCGGACGACAACATACCATCCACAAGCGGAGCCAAACGATCATTGTAAAAACTCTCGCCATACCAGTAGTCGAAACTCACATCAAGACGATCATAGATTCCCTGCAACCCGCGCTTGGAAAGATCAACACACTTCTCCCAGATCAAACGGTTTTCAGCATCACCGGCCTGAAGCTTGACCAGCTCCCGCTTGCACGTCTCCCGAATGGACTCATCCTGGTCACACTGTGCATTCACCGCACGATAAACACGCAGTAATTCCGCCACCGGGTCAGCCTCAAGAGCGGCTTCATCGAGCACCGTCTTCCACCCATGGATGATCATGCCAAACTGCGTTCCCCAGTCACCGATGTGGTTATCAGTGATCACCTTGTGCC
>JARFRT010000415.1 GCA_029287105.1 Akkermansiaceae bacterium
GTTCAACATCAGCCCCTCCATGACACCGGCCTGAACACACTCGATCTTGGCCATGATGTTGTTCAGGTAGTTCAACGACTTCACCTGCGGGCTGAGCGTGGCGTGGCTGGGACGGCGGGTCGAACAGGTGATCAACTCCAACCCCTTTTCGTAACACTCTTCGGTATAAAGCTGGATGGATCCGGCGATACAAAACATCGAGGCCTTTTTACAGAGGTAAGGGTTCAACCCCAATCCGCCACTACCACGGGTAACCACCAGGCGCACATAACCATCGGTCAACCCGTTGGCGCGTATCGTGTCGCACACAATGTCACAAACTTCCTGCTCCGTCCACGGCATCTGCAGAAGGATCGCGCGGGCCGACAAAAACAACCGCTCAACGTGCTCCTCCAAGCGGAAAACCCGGCCATGATAAAAACGGATGCCTTCGAAGATGCCATCACCATAAAGCAATCCATGGTCAAACACGGAGACCTTGGCTTCGGCTTCGTCAACAAGCTGGCCGTCAAGCCAGATTTTTCGGGATTCAGTCATGATGGTTGGTTCTTAATGGGTCATCGACTCTTTCTCCCCAGAGGATGGTGAGAAGTCGGCGGGGTTAAAGCACGAATCCGGCCGATTGAACACGTCTTTTTTCAGCCAATCACTCCCTCAGCCGATATTTGCCCGTCCACGATCACCAGTTTTCGGTCGCCATGCACAGCCAGAGCCTCGTCATGGGTCACCACCACCAGGGTCGCCCCGTCTTCGTCCGCCAACGACATCAGCATGTCCATGACCTGGGTGCCATTCCTCGAGTCCAGGTTACCCGTCGGCTCGTCGGCAAAAATAATCTGGGGCGAATTCACCAGCGCACGCGCAATGGCAACCCGCTGTTGCTCACCGCCACTGAGTTCGGCGGGAAGGTGGTCAGTACGGTTGCCGAGGCCGACGCGTTCAAGCGATTCCCGCGCCTTACCGCTCAAATCCCTGCCCCCGATCATGGCCGGAACCATCACGTTTTCCAATGCCGTCAACTCGGGCATCAGGTAGTAATTCTGGAAGATATACGACATGCGTCGATTGCGCGTCGCCGCCTGCTCTTTGCGCGACATCGCATAGAGATCAACCCCATCCACCCAAACCTTGCCCTGCTCCGGCTTCTCCAACCCCGCGAGGATATACATCAGCGTCGTTTTACCCGCACCGCTCGGCCCACAAAGAAACACTTTCTCGCCCCGGCGGATCTCGAGATTGATCCCATGCAAAACCTCAATACGCTTTTTACCCACCGAATACCCCCGATGCAGGTCCTCCGCCACGATCCAAGCCAATTTGTCCATGCCCCTGACTAGTCGATTCAACAGCAGATGCGAATAATTTTCTCAGTAATTGGTGGAAAATCTGACCCGTTCCAGTAATTTTGCCCTATGAACCCCATCACCTTCACCCCCATTTACATGGAACGCGTCTGGGGCGGACGCGAGCTTGAGAACGTTTACGGGCGGTCGCTCCCGTCGGCCGACGCCCCATTCGGCGAGTCCTGGGAAATGACCGATCGGCCCGACGAGCAATCCATCGTCGACCACGGCCCGCTGACCGGAACCAGCCTGGGAGACCTCTGGCAACATCACCGCGAGGAAATCTTCGGCCCCGGATTTGAACAGGAAAGCCGTTTCCCGCTACTCATCAAAATCCTCGACGCACGCGACGACCTCTCCATCCAAGTCCACCCACCCATCGATAGAGCTGCCGAACTCGGGGGTGAACCGAAAACAGAAATGTGGTACGTCGCCAAGGCCACACCCGATGCCAAACTCTACGTCGGGCTCAAACACGGAGTAAGCAAAGACGATTTTCAACGTGCGATCAACAACGGCACAGTCGACCGGGTCGTACATGCCATCACCCCCCACACCGGTGAGTCAATTTTCATCCCGTCAGGCAGACTGCACGCCATCGGCGCCGGCCTCCTCATTTATGAAATCCAACAAAATTCCGACACCACCTACCGTGTGTTCGACTGGAACCGCATGGGTCTCGACGGACAACCGCGCCAACTCCATGTCGAGGAGTCCATGCGCTGCATCGATTTCAGCGACTTCGCCCCGTCCATGGACAAACCCGAGGGTAACACACTCGCCCAATGCCCGTTCTTCAAGGTGGATAGGATCACCCTGAACAAAGGCGCCGGCCTCGGCAACCCAGACCCCGAACGCTTTTCCATCGTGACCGTGGTGAGCGGTGAACTGCTCTCCGACGACGGTCGCCTACACGTGGCCGGCGACTTCCTCCTGCTCCCCCGCAATTCCCCTCCACTGATCGCTACCGATGACGCCACCATCCTCCAAACCACGATCCCCCGTTAGACATTCGTCCATTATCCTGTGTCTCTGCACCCCATTGCTTCGCGCACAAGGGCCCGGCGGACCCAAAAAGTGGCCGACCTCATTCAAACCCCAGCGCCCCGCACACGGCACCCCGTGACCGTTACAAAATCATACCCACTTTATCATCACTTACCCCATGGCTAATCCCTTGATGTGAGCTATGGTACCCCGGTTCCTTACCCACAAGCTATGCCCCATCCCAACCATCCACCCGCCATCCGCCCGCGTAACAAGCGAAAGCGCACGGTCCTGATCGCGTTCTCCCTGGTCATCCTTCTGGTGACCACTGCCGCAGTCACCATCTACTGGTGGACGAACCGACCGATCACGCCGATTACCCTCAATACCACGGAGCAACGCGCTCTGGACGAAAAGATGGAAGCCGTGCAGGAGCGAACCTATGAGCGCGGGGAAAAAATACTCGTGCTCACTGAACGGGAAATCAATGCCCTGTTCCACCGCAACACCGGCCTCGGCGATAAAGTCAAATTCGAGTTAGCCCACAATGCTGTGCACGCACGCGTCCATACTGAGCTCGATCAAGACATCCCCATCATCGGCGGCCGCACCCTCAAGGCGAAAGCCCGATTCAAACTCACCGACCCCGAAAACAAACCCGCCATCATCCTCGACGACCTCACCGTTTGGGGCATCTCGCTCCCTAACGCATGGCTCGCTGACATCAAAGGACAAAACCTCATTTCCAACCTCGGCATCGATTTTTCAGAAAACAAAATAGCTCAAGGGATTGAGGATATCAGCGTCAACCACGGCAGAATAACCATCCGGCTCGCCGATTAACCTACCGCCACATCTCATCCGCCGGTGGTGAGATGCCCACGCTCAGAGGTAAAAAAGACATTGCCAAATAAGCGGATTTCCTGCACAGTGAGCGCGTCTGGACGATTCAGCGGTGAGAATACTTCGTCTCCCGCCGACTTTCGCCTTCTAGGTACAGGATTTTCACCTCCAAGGGCTCGCGAACTTGAACGCCCCAACTGGACGTGACCACCACCCATCCTTGGCGCAATTGATTGCTCCATGACATCCTTCCATTGAGGAACTTCCCGTTTTCCGTTTTAGCCGTCTCTCCGCTTCGCCCCCACAAAGAGGATGAGACCAACGGAAATCATTTCCCATTTCCCATTTCCCATTTCCCAT
>JARFRT010000446.1 GCA_029287105.1 Akkermansiaceae bacterium
CGCTTCGTCCACATCGAGCGTGTGGCAGACGGTCTTCTTTAAGAACGCCCCGGCTTGACACGGCGCCTGCTTTGCTACTTCCAGAGGTGTCATTCCCATTCTTATCTGGGGTTTGAAGTGATTACCTTGATGAATAAGGGAATGCCGGCTGGCTGATGCGAGGTTGCTGTCCTGGGGAGGGAGGTGGCAGGGGGAATCCCGCCCCATGGCGACCCGGGTCTTCCCGTTTGAAAGTAGCTGTAATTAGATCTTGATGGTTGCCGTGATGATCTGATAGATCTATCAGTCATATGTGTGTTTGTGTGTTAGGTTTGGCGAAGCCCCGGGCAGGCTTTGCTTTAGTGGCTACGGTTTTCGTCATGTCGCTGCTCGTGATGATTGCCCTGGCAATGCTCACGTTGACTGCCACCGAGCTCAGGCAAGTGACTCGGGGAGGGCATCAGGCCGCGGCCAGGGCGAATGCGCGGATGGCGCTGATGTTAGCCATAGGCGAACTGCAAAAACAGACAGGCCCCGATCAATGTGTCACCGCGCGGGCGGCCATTCTCGAGACGGGCGACCCGGCCACCGATCCGCGAAACAGAAACTGGCTCGGTGTCTGGTCGACCACCTATGCATCCGGGAATGTGGACTGGCCGATCATTGGCAAGGCGCCGGCGGGCGGGGCGGGAAACACGCCTTACTCAAGACGCGGGGCGTATGAAGACCTGAGGCACACGCTGCCGGATCTCAACAACGGGGCATGGAAAAGCGTGCAGCATCGGTCGTGGTTGGTCAGTCAAAGGTCGTCTTCGGCGGAGGTGACGCGGGCGTTGAATCCACGGGACAGTCACGTGGTCGAAATTCTGGGCAGGGGGACACTCGGGCAGTCACTGGGCGGGGAGGATTATCAACACAAGCGGGTGTTGGTGGAAAAGGTGGAGGTGCAAGGGCAGGGGGGCTATGCATGGTATGTTTCCGACAACAGCCAGAAAGCCTCGATTGACCCGTTTGACAAAGTGGTGCATGCCGGAGCGTCCCTGGAAGCGTCCCCGCGCGGAAACCCGGCACTTGTCAAGCTGGCGGATGGGGATACTCCCTACACCCGTTTCACCCGGGATGCCTCCCGCCATCCGGGTAAGATGGTCAGCATGGCTACCGCATCGCTGATGCAGGGCGCGGCTGGTTCTTCCCGTGTGACACGGATGGCTTTGAAGGGGCACTACCATGACCTCACCACCTACGCGCCCGGCCTGTTTGCAGACACGCTGATGGGTGGTTTGCGCCGTGACCTCACCCCTCTTCTTTTGGCGCACAAGGACCAGGCATCAGTTGATTTCACCGATGATGAGGGACTGGTCCCGACTGCGTTTTCATCGACCTATCCCATTATTCCCGGGCCGGGCCATGCTGTGCTCGGGCCGTCGTTTGGGGCATTGCGCAACTGGGCACAACATAGGTACGGGGCGATGACGGATGCGGAGACGGGCTATGCATCGGCATCAGCCATTCGCATGCGTCCGGCGGAGCACTGGCCGCACGGGATCTCGGACGGGGCGTGTTTTGATGCCGGCGAATGGGCGGAGTCCGCCCCCAAGATTCACCCGGTCATGACCGACTGCCGCTGGCACTATTATTTTTCCCATCACCAGCAAAGGATAAGGACGCACATCATCCCGCGTGTTTGTCTGTGGAATCCCTACAACACGATGCTCAAAACACCGGCGCTGACGGTGCTCATGCCGAATCCTTATTATCGACTCGACCACGGCATCCATTTTTTCCCGGAGGAGGACCACGTGAACGAGCTCAAAGCAGGATGTCGAGATGACGCATCACACCTCTTCAGCCGATGGATTAAAAAGGGGGGGTATGTCGGAGGCGAGGTTTATAAGATGCGCATGAACCCCTTTCCGCCATGCCGGTACCTGGCCTTCACCCTTGAGCCGACATCACTGGGCGCCGGTGAGTGCCATGTGTTCTCGCCCCGGGTATCATCAGTTGCACTGGAATCGGCCGGGGTCAGGTTGCAAGCCTATCAAAATGAGACGGTGTCCGATCATATCCTGAGCTCATCGTCGCCCCAGGGGCTGGATCATTACTATTACGACCACGACCGGTCGCGGCGTTATGAAATCCAGAATTACACGGGGCTGGACGAACAGGGCGTGCCGACCGGTGATGCGTGGCGGCAGCTCCCCGATGCACTGCTTGACGCGATTGATCTGGCCCGGGTGTTTGATTACCAGCCCGAGGTGGTCATGCAGACGGCCGGCAAGGTGGAGAGTTTTCCCTTTGTCCTCAAGGTGGGTTCCGCCGCGTCGCTTTCGACGCTCCTGGCAAGCCGTTCCCATCCAACGCTGCAACTGGTCAACAATGGGGCGGGGGGCGCTGCGGCGACGTCCTATTTTGCCTACACCGGCAGGCAATGGGGGTCCGCCAACCAGCGCTCGCCGGGGTTTCACAACTTGCAAACTTTTGCCGAAGCCCCCCTCAAGGATGCTCCGGACGCCCATCAGGTTGGTGCCAGGCTTCTCTGGCTTGATGAGTCAGCAAAGGAGGCGCTTGACCCGCCGCTCCGGAAATTCCGGTGGGGGGCTGATCATATGGTCTACAACACCTGCGCCGTCGCCAACTGGAATGTGCGCGCACAACTTACGGCCCGGTCACCCGCAAGCCAGTGTGCCAAGCGGTGGTTTATGCATAGCATGGGGCCGTGGCTACTTCAGTTTGCACCCTATTCACCCCAAAACATGAATGATGCACCGAGCCTCAGCACCTCGGGCGATGCCTTTGTCAAAAACCCGTTCGGGGCGGCGAACTCATTCCCCTTCAGCCAGAATGTGGTGCTGTTTGACCTGCCGTCGCAAGATTACGGGGTTCTGTCATTGGCCACCTTGCGCCACGCGATGCTGAGCCCGTATTCATGGAGCCCGACATACATTGTCGGGCACTCCCTGCGGGATATGCATGCTCCGGCTGAGCGCACGGCTCACGATGTTGCGCTCGGCCATTCCCAGAGTGGGGGCGCGGGGCAACGATGGGATTACTTGATAGGGGGATCTAAAAGCGGCCTTAACCATGGCGCCTATGCCAGGCAAACCGACTCCCGGGGGTTATTGCAAATGGGGAATCATGCGACAACGCGCCATGTCTCGGGTTTGCCGCTGTCGTCTGATGACGAGGTGCTGGCCTACGACATTGCCTATGAGGTGAATCACAACCTGTGGGACCGCTACTTCATTTCAGGGATGCCGCTGAGTGCTGACACCCATGCCTTTGCCTGGGACCCCGGACGTGACAAGCCACTGTGGAACCGGCGTTACCAGTTCAACGACGACAGCGGCGGGAGCATGGACGACGTCATCAAAAAGCTTGCCGCTGGCAATGGTGCGAATATGGCATTTTGGAGAAATGGCGAGTTTCTTAAAAACAGGGCGGCATTTAATGTGAATTCAACCTCCGTGGAGGCATGGACGACTTTTCTATCAGGTCATCTGGGGGTCAAACGGCCGCTGGCGGATGGCGAGCTCGAGGACGATGTGGTTTCCTTCGCACGGCACCGCAGACCCCGCGCTGTCGGGAAAACAGGTGGCGCTGAGCCCGACCGCGCCGATGGATGGGCGGGCGCGCGGCAGCTCGCCGACGATGACCTGAGGACGCTGGCAGCGAGGCTCGTGGACGAGGTGCGGGCAAGGGGGCCTTTTGTTTCCATCGCGGATTTTGTGAACAGACGCCTCACAGCCGAACAGGATGAAACGTCCCGCAGGGGGGCCGTCGATGCCGCGATTAAGGCGGCGGGCTTGAATCAACGGTTTGAAATTCAGCCGAAATACCTCTCGACCTCGGTCAACGAGGGCGGGGGCGAAAGCGATAATAACCTGGACGATTTCAAAAAGAGCTACCGGTATGAATCGGGCGGGGAGTATACCCTGT
>JARFRT010000503.1 GCA_029287105.1 Akkermansiaceae bacterium
ATATCCATCCAGGCTTCAATTCTTCCTTCGGTACCATTCAAAGCAACACGCCATCCTTCAAACGGAGAATAGGTGGTCAGGGAATAATTTAAGGTCACATTGTTTTTATATTTTACCTGAGCAGACATTTTATCATAGATATCAATTTCTTCTCGAAACAAACAATTGTCGCGAATATAACCATCGTGTTTTTCATGGTTCGCGTATAAGTCCATGGCTCGCTTGTTTTTGGTAATATCCCAATAAAATTTACACTTGGTTTTAAATTCACAAGTTCTGCAATTATCCCCTCTAAATGGTCCGTTAGATCCGTAATATTCCAAGTCGCCATAGGCAAAAACTTCTTCGGGGTCAGAATTAATCCACCAATTTAATAAATCAAAATGATGGGTGGCTTTATGAACCCATAGGCTGCCACCTTCCTCTTTTAGTCCATGCCACCTTCTAAAATAGGAAGCACCATGATAGGTATTTAAATACCAATGGAAATCAACAGAAGTTAATTTACCAATGGAATTTTTGGCCAATAATTCTTTGATTTTTGTATTATAAGGACTCCAGCGATAATTAAATCCAACTATCAGTTTTTTGCCTGATTTTTTTTCGGCATCTATGATTTGTTGGCATTTATGTTCATCCGTGGTCAATGGTTTTTCGCTCAAGATATCACAACCATATTCCATTCCTTTGATAATAAATTCGTGGTGTGTAGAATCTTTTGTCGTTACAATGACCAAATCGGGTTTGGTTTCCTTTATCATTTTGTCAAAATCTGTAAAGGTCGGACAGGTGGTGCCGATGAATTTTTTCCCATATTCCAACCGTCCGGGATTGATGTCACATAACCCCACAAATTCAAGGATGTCGGAATATTCATCCTGCAGACGTTTCCCCCAATAACTGGTTCCCCGAATCCCGGTTCCCACGAGTACGATTTTCAGTTTTTTGGAAGCTCCAAAATCAAAGGCATTGGCGGGTAAAGCCGTGCTGGCAGCCAACATGCTAACGGAAGTTAAAAATTTTCTTCGAGTTGAGCTAGCTAAATCGGTAGAGGTATGGGTAGTGGTCATGGTTGGATTTAGTGGCTAGAATTTTTTTTTGGCGGAACGTTATTGAGAGGGGGTAACGGGGGCGCTATGAATTTGTGTTCATTTTTTATTTGTTGTGAGTGACTGAATTTAAAGAGTGGTGGGGGGGAGCCATTGGCGGTGGTGACATTTTTGAAAATCACCCGGTCACAATGCGTTCCAGTGATGGTGGCATTATTGGGGCAGCGAATGTTTGAGAATTTGATGTCTTTAATAGAGCTTTTATCCAATCCATGCATTTGAATGATTTTTCCAGAGCCACCGGTCATATCGAGGTTGCTGAAACTCATGTTGGAAAACTCAGGCAATACAGGTGCCGGATCACCATCGTTATTGTAGGGGACCTTCATAAAAAAAGTGACTGATTTACATGAACAATCCTTGACGGTAATGTTTTTGATATAACCGCCGCGTGTCGGGTGAGATTTCATTTGTATTCCATAACCAAGATTGCCCACGGTACAGTCCTGGATAATTACATCTTCGATGCCTCCTCCGGTTTCACTTCCAATGGCCAGAGAGTGACCGGAAACAAAGTGACAATCCGTAATTCTTATATTTTTGCTGGGTCGGCCTATTTGATACCCTTTCAATCCCTTTCCCGCCTTGATGGCAATGCAGTCATCACCCGTATTGAAGGTCGAATTGAAGATGTAGCAGTTGGTTGATGAGTCAGGATTCCATCCGTCCCCGTTAGGGATACCCTCTGAATTGACGTCGATGCCGTCAGTGGTTATGCCGTCGCAGAATATCATGTGAATGTTCCAGGAGGCAGAGTTCGAGGCCTTAAAATCAGCGAGATAGACATCCTCACAGTTTTTGAGACAAATTAGACGACCCCGTGTATAATACCCCGCTGCTTTTTCCTGGGCTTTGCCGAGGTTGCTGCCCCCGCCGCGGATTTTTCCAGAACCTTGTATGGTGATGTTCCGGCAGTTCGGTCCGCCATTTTCATCGTACTTTCCCGCATTGATAAGACTTTGGAAGCAGTTCAGATAACGGCCGCCGAATGTCTGATAAGTCAAGGGTTTGTAATCTTCTGGGTTCACGCTGCCGAGAAGAGTTCCATTCACCAGGAGGGTCATATCGCTTTTCAAGTGGATCGCTCCGCTCAGAAACCTTCCCTCAGGAATGAGAACCGTCCCGTTGGGGGGGCAAGCATCAATGGTTGCTTGGATGGCTTTTGTGTTTAGCGTGATCCCATCCCCTTTGGCACCATGCTTCCTGATATCAATGATCCTGCCGATGCTCCGGGTTGACGCCTTGATGCCTGTGCTCGGTTTGGATCGTGAACCATCCTTCCTCTTTGCCGTGACATGAAAATCATACGTCCGATTAGCTGATAGGCCTGTAACGGAATAATTGCCCTTGGTCGTTGCTCCCTCAAGCTTGTTGTTCTTATATATTTCGTATCCCGTAACATCGCTGCTGTCGGTAGGCTTGTCCCAGATGAGCACAATGGTATCCTGCGTCTGTGCCGCCGGAGGTGATTGCAGATCCTGTGGTTCGTCCAAGAATACGTCTGCTGAAACACAGACGCTGAAGGTCAAGTAACACAGGGAAATCAGGATTTTGTCATTTTTCATGATGTTGGGTTGCGCTTCAAAACTAGGACGCGCGTGTTGATATGTCCTCATGAGCATCAAATTATCTGGTTGGCGGGCTGGGATGCGTGGGCGGACTGACGTGATCATGCTCGACCGTCTTGCCATTTTCGTCCCACGGTTCGATGAGGTGGAGTTTCTTTGTTCTCTTCAGCAATGCATAACAATCGGGTAAGTCGAAGTGCTGAAGGATGCCTGGAACCAAGGAAGACAGCGGCCAGTTGTAGGTTTTGGATTCGGCGATGGCGGAGTAAGAGGTGAGGGCATTTTTCAGGGTCACTTGCTTGACCGGTTCGGCCAGGACAGCGGCGAAGGTGGCGGGGATCGAGCCCCAACCCGCAGCGACCAAGTGCACCTCGGAATGCCCCGTCGCCTTCAGCCAGTCGATGACGCGGAGCACATCTAAAGTTCTCCGGCCGACATAGGGACGGTTGAGCATAATGGAATGAATGGCGTAGAAGTAATCACTGCCGTAGGGGTTGAGATACGCATTCTGGGCACAGGTGTTCGGACGGGATTCGCCGATGCCGCGGACGTCGCAGCTGTAGAATGCGGCTTCGGGGTTTTCGTGGATCAACTGTTTGAGCATGGAATCCTTTCTGAGTTCAACGTCGCTCGATTGGTGGGAGACATAAAGGATCGCCTTTTTGACACCCTGCGGCGGCCGCGATTGATGATCTTCATCGTTCAGTCGGTAGACGACCGACTGGATGCCTGGTTCGGTGTCGACCATATAGGTTGTCCAATCGGATTTTGGAAATTTGCGCGCCCCATAGGAATGGGAACGCAGGATCCGGTAATCTGGCGCCGGCCGGGAAGATCCGTTTGCTTCATTCAGTCGCAGGACATCGATCAGGGCTTTACGCAGGGAGGTTGCCGAAGAGATCGGCGCACGTTTTTTCCCCAGGGCGATGGATTTGTCTCGGGTGAAGTCGAAGACCGTGCGCGATTTGAGCATCGCTACCTGCCCTTGCGGGGCCGCCCACAGGGTTTGGTTCTTCTCGATAATGAGTTCTGGTTCGGTAGTGGCTGTCGAGACTTGGGTTGCCCGATTGAACCATCGGTACATGGCCTCGCGGTTTTCCTGGGAGTAACCGTGGGGAGTGGGACCGACGAACAGCTCGACTTCTTTCTCCGCGCCGAGCAGGCCATAAAGTGAACGCAGCCGTTGGTGAGCGATTTGGGATCCGCGGACATCGAAGAAGTCGCGTTCCTTGGCCAGGATGATGACCGGGTTCGGTGCTTGGGCAGCGAGGAAGTCGGAATGGTCCAGACCGAGGGCAAGGGCGCGCGGCGGACATTGTTCGGTATCGGCTGGGAGCTCGTTTTTGAGATTGTGGAGGAAGCTGGTGACGAAGCAGGAGGGCGCGGCCATGCTCCAGCGGTATTCGACTCCACAAAGCCAAGTTGTCATGGTGCCGCCGCCCGAGTTGCCTGTGACACCGACCTGTTTGGGATCGACTTCTTTGCGCGTGAGCAGGTAATCGAGGGCGCGGATCCCGTCCCACGCGCGCCAGCTTCCCAAGAAGTCTCCGACCAGGAATTGCTGGTTTCCAGCGTAGAGATGCTCGCGAACGCCCCCGCCGATTGTGGATTTGAGTTTGTCGTCGGGGTATTGCAGGCGTTCCCCTTGTCCGATGGGATCGTAGATCAGGACGACGTAGCCGAGCCGGCACAGCGCCTGGGCGAATGACTGGTATGACTCAGCGGCCTTGCCATCGTGGCTATGGCCACACGTGCCGACCACGCCCGGCCGCGGGAAGGGGCCATTTTTGGGAACATAGAGGTTTGCGGTGACCTGGAATCCGGGCCGACTTTCGAAGATGATATTCTCGATCCGGTAGGTGTCGCGTTCGACCGTTCCGGTGATTCGCGGGTTAAGCGGGGTTTTTTCCGGCCAAGGGCCGAAGCATTGCTGAATCTTCTGACGAACCTCTGCGACATAGCGCTCGGCATCCTGCCGGTTCTTCAGGGAGGCGCGTCGTTCGTCCGCCTTGGCTTCGATGCGGCGCGCCTGTTCGATGAAGTAGTTATGAACCATGCGGGGGAAACGGTTCAATGGCGGTAGTTCGGGTGCCTTAGCGGCGAGCGAGCTTCCATTCACGGCTGCAAAAGCGAGCCCGTAAACCATTGGCACAAGGAGCTGATTGCGCCGTCGACAAACTGGTTTTGTGTTGCTGGTCATCATTGATTATCTCATTATCAGGAATTTGCTTTGAGGGTGGGTCGTTGTTGAGAGGGGATCAACGGGCTTGTGACCGGAAAGGTTAAGTATCCAAGCTGAGCAGGGTCGATCACTCTGACCAGAGGAACGATGGCCGGACGCGGGTGAGCATCGCGTCGATCTCCTCCTGGCTGAGTTATTCAAACTCAAGCTCACTGAATTTCACCGGGTGGTCGATGAGGCTATTGCCATCAGGGCCCAAGACTTTGAGCGCTAACGATGATGCTTGCCAGTCAATTTCGATCAGGCCCACATTCGTCTCCCAGGACGCCTTTCCTACGCGGGAGGGGTTGATTGCGTTAGCCCATGCTTTTTGGGGGCGATTCAGACCACTGCTGGTGAGATCGTAGAGGGGGTAGTTTCCCAGGTTCTTCTTGGAAAGTTCGGCAAAGTGCACATCGCCTGAGATGGCAAAGGTATGGTGGGCTTTGTGTTTTTTGAGCAAGTCATAGAAGCGCTTTCTTTCATGGGGAACGTTCCCCCAGTTCTCCATTCCCTTTTCGTGGGCAATCATTTGGATGCTGCTGCCAATGATGCGAACATCGGCCGGGACTTGAAGTTGTTTCTCCAACCACTCCCACTGTGCCTTGCCCAGGAGGGTTTTGCTGGTGTCGGTAGTCGGCTGATACCAATTGAGAGTTCCCGGCGCTTTTTTCGCTTTGCTCTTCGGGAGTTCGTCGCGGAAGTATCGGGTATCGAGCAGGATGATTTGAACTACTTTCCCATTTTTACCAAAGCTATAAGAAGTGTAAATTCCTTCACGTTGGTGTCTGACGGAGTCCTTGGGTTCATTGAAAAAATCGAGAAATATTTTTTGGGACTCCACTTTTTTCGAATAGCTTTTTCCCCCATCGTTGACGCCATAGTCGTGGTCGTCCCACGTTGCCAGAACCTTTGTATTTTTAACAATGTTTTGAAACCCCCGATGGGCTCCGAGGATGGCGTATTTTTTCTCCAAAACCTTCATGTCGCTCGTATCACCGTAGATGTTATCGCCAAGGAAGATAAACAAATCGGGCTTGCATTCCACCGCAACATCAAAAATGGGATCGTGATTACTGTTGGCCTTACCTTTGTAGCAGGAGCCAAACGCAATCTTGGTGATGGTGTTCGGGAAGGATACATCGGACTTTCCTTCTGCTGAAAGTAAGGACGGAAATAGGGCCAAGAATAGAATGAATATTTTCATGGGGCAATTTAAGTGATTGGTGGTTGGGGTAAGTATGAATTTCGATATTTGCTAGAAAGTTGCTTTTGGCGGGCGGATCTAGAACGAGTCGTCTGCAATGATTGGGACCGGAAAGATTGATTATTCAAGCTGATCTGGGTCGATCACTCCGGCCACAGGAAAGAGGGTCGGCCGCGGGTGACCATCTCGTCGATCTCCTCCTGACTGAGAGCGCGGCTGATGGCGACAAATTCGTCGATGCGGCCGCGGAAACCTTTCTGTTTCGGGTGACCGCCCTCCATGTGAGCAGCCTTCAACTTGCTATCCCACTCCCAATCGCCGAGCCGCACCATACCGGGATTGATCGGGGTGTTCGCCGGGACCTTCGAGGCATAGTTTTTACGCCCTTCATTCATTGATCCGGCCACCCCATTGATGAAGACCTGAAATTGACCCGTTCGTTTTGACAGGACGTAGGCCACGTGCTGCCACTGGCCGATTTCCATGGCTTCGCTGGAATAGGCGCGGGCCGATTCCTCATGGTCGGCAAAGCGGATCGAACCATGAACTCTCCATCCGGCATCACGGGAGGTCTGTAAGTGAAGGGCCCCCGGCTCCCAACCATTCGAGGTGATCAAGGCATTGATTCTGTAATCCCACCGCTCGGCCTTCACCCACATGGCGATGGTGAATTCCTCATGATTCTTCCCGAGATCTAACTCGACCCGGTCGCCGTCCTGCTCGAAAAGCAATGCGCCTTTACCAGGCCAGCGACCCGTTACCCGGTGAGCACCGATCAACTGCGCCACTGGGGTTTCGGGTAGGGAGCTGATCACTTCGGCCTCTCCCTTTTGGTTACCCTGCATGGGGAGATAGGCGATGAGGTCAGGATCCTGCGCAATCTTGTTGCGCCAATGCTGCCACTGCGAGAATCCGATCGAGCGGATGTCGGGAAATTCCCCCGTGCTGATGCGCGGCGCGGTGACGCCCTCGGCCGAGGATATTCGCAGCGCGTCGTCTGTATTCAACCGCGTCTTCTCCGTGCTGTTGGCTGCCACCACATCGACCATGCCATCGAAGACCCGGACTTCGGAAGCTTGGCCGTCTGCATCGACCGAAACCCCGAACTCCGTGCCCAGATCGATCACCTCCATCTGGGAGGTGTTCACGGTGAAGCCATGGCCCGTCTCCGGGACCAGGGCGCGGCACCGCCCTTGTGTGAGGTCGAGTTCAAAGGAATCGCGGATCAAAAAACGAGCCGGGCCCTCTAAGGCGAGATCCACCCCGTTGAGCAGGCGCAGGTGGATGGCACCGGATCGCAGGACGTATTCACCCGGATCGCAGCGGATGCCGTCCGGGGCGTGGAGCGGGTCGAATTCAGCCTCGGCTTCGGCCACGAGGATCGCGGCGGGGGAAGAGGGTGTCAGCAGAACTATGCCTTCCGGGCGCTGCACCACACCGGGCCCGGATTTTACCGGCCACCAGAGATAGGAGTCAGCCAGAAGGAGCAGCAGGATCGCGGCGATCCCCCACGGGAGTGCGCGCCACAAGGACGGCTGCGAGACGCCCGGCCGTTTTTTGTTACCACGCACGATCGCCTTGCGAAATTGTTCGCGGTTTGCGGGGGCGTCGCACTCGAGCGCTTTCATCACGCCGGCCGCAAAGGAACCGGGTTGGGAAAACGCCTCCCGCAGCCGAGGCTCGAGGGTGAGAAACTCGATTAACTCACCCTGTTGTTCCGGGTTGAGCGTATCGGGATCGAAATCCAACGGCCCATCGTTCTCATCCAGTATCGATTCCAGCAGTTGGTTGAACTCCTGGTCGTTCATGACACCCCTCCTTTCAGGCAGCAGAGTAAAGTTCTCCGGACCCGACTGACAGCAGTGCGGACTGCCTCGGCTGTCATGTTCATGGTCTTCCCTGCTTCTCCGGAATTCAAGCCATGATCGTAACGCAGGACAAAGAGTTTGCGCGCCCGATCCGTCAACTGCTTGAGGCATAGTTCGAGTTGATCATAGAGATCTGCATCACCTGATCTCTGACCCCTGACTCTTGACTCTTGATGCTTTTCCCAGCTTTCTTCGGTCCACTCGATAAATCGATCGATGTTCGACTGTCGGCGCTGCGACTTCTTGAGGTGTTCCCGCACCACGTTGCGGGCGATGCCGCGAAGAAAGGAGGGAAACGCAGAGGCGTCCTCGACCCGGTCCAGAAGGCGCAACCCGCGCAGGAAGACCTCCTGTGCCAGATCGTCCGAGACACTGAGGTCTGCGCACAAGGCCGCCACAAAACCTCTCAGCATCCGTTGGTGGGACTCGATCAGCTGGCTCTGCGCCGGGAGATGCCCCTGCTTAGCCAGCAGAAAGACAGACTCCTCATGCGATAGCAGTGGAGCCTCGTCGCCGTTCCCGGTCGGAGTATTTTCCAAAAATTCACCCATTCTTATTTTTGCCGCTTCAGCGCGCTGTAATTATACCATGGCCTCTCGATCCCGCAAGTGTGACAAAAATCTCCCCCTTTCTCCGATCCCTTTAAAAAAAAGCTAAAAACATGTCACACCTTCTACCCAGGAGGCCATTAGCTTAAGAGACTAGCAGGAATCGTTCCTGCAGCCCTAGATTGTTGACCTCGTGTGCAACCACACGTGCAACAACAAAAAACAACAAGTAACAACAAGTAACAACA
>JARFRT010000601.1 GCA_029287105.1 Akkermansiaceae bacterium
GCCTGCCAGCAGGGAGGCAGATAAGATCAGGGCTGAATGTGTTTTCATATGCATTTTCATTTTTTTATTTTTGTTTTTTGACCGGCTGTTCGCAGCTGCATCCATGAATAACGCCCCCCCCAACTGGTCAAAATCTTTTACCTGATCAAACCGAAACGGTTTTCCACCACAAAACCCAGCGAGCCCAGACCGTGCCCCATGATGCCCATCCTTCCCGCAACATTGCCGCTCTCCAGCCATCAGGGCACAAGGGTCGCATGATTCCCGCACCTGAAGATTCCCGCCATGAAAGGAATAAGCCATGCGACAAGAGCGAGACTTGACGAAAGCGGCGAAGGGGAACGCCCTAATCAGAAATGGGAAGAAGGCCTTATTCAGCGACCCTTCTTGCGGCCTGCCGGCTTTGGAAAGATCCTGATACGGCCTGCCCATTTCCGCCACTCAGCGGACATCGCTTTCACACGCCCCGGCTCCTTTTTGGCGAGATCGCTAAGTTCGGTGCCATCGGTGGAAATATGATAGAGCTCCCAGCTCTCCGGCTAGAGGCCGGAGGCGGGGGCGACATTCCGGCCGACCAGCTTCCAATCACCGTCTCGGACAAAGGTATTGCCTTGATGCTCGATAAAAAGGGGTGTCTCGCGGGCAAGCGGCTTGCCGTCGAATGCGGCGGTCAGCGAGACTCCGTCGATCGGGAGGATGGCATTGCCGTTGAATGTTTCCGGGTAGCCGTCGATGACAAGGCGTGGCTCCGACCAGGAGGCGGGGTCGTGCTTGTCGTTGTGATAGATCTTGCCGATCGAGGCCGTGTGATAGCCGTGGGCCATGAAATGCTGGGGCCGCGTGACGGCGTCGGGGGAGGATTCGCGGAAATGGGTATCCAGCCCCCAGACGCCCAATTCATCGGGCCGTTTCCCGGTGAGCATGCTCGCGCGGGAGGGGTTGCACAGCGCGACCTGCACATACGATTTCTCGAAGTGACAACCCAGCGAAGCCAGCCGGTCGATATTGGGTGTGATCACATGCTCGCAGCCGTAGCACCCCAGCTCCGGACGGAGGTCGTCGGCGAAAATGAACAATACGTTCGGCTTTTTTATGCTCATGAATGCTGGGACTCTGCTTTCTCGTATTTTGACTTCATGAGATGTTGGATTTATGGAATTTCAGGATCCCACCCGGAATCTGGTTTCGAATACTCCCACAACCGAACACCCGTCGGTACATTTCCCCCGCTACATCCGTAACCAAGTTCCACCAGTTATCAGACTTGAGCATATTGTGCTCCAAATTTGCTTTAGAGCAGGTGGATGATGATTTGCGGGGGAAGGCAAGCGGTCCGCGAAGGGTGTGTTACTCCGCGGCAAATTCCTCCATGCTGATGACGGTCGGCATCTCCTTGCTGGTCTTGATCGTTTCGACGACGCGGTCGATCGCCTCCAGGTCTTTCCTGGCCTGGGCACCCCGTCTGCCTGCGATGATTTCGCGCTCCTTTTGCAGCTCGGGGAGAACCGACTTGGCCTGCGCTCCATAGCGGGCAAGGTATTCCAGACATTTCTCCAACCTTTTTCCCATGCCCCACTGGTCGGCACTGATGACCGAGACACAGAGAGGCATCCCCTCCTCAATCTTCAGGCGACTCAATACATCAAGGCCAGCCACACGGATCGCGCTTGCGAACATCTCGTTTGATGGCGCCATTTCCTCCACTGCCTTTGTGATTGCAGGCAGCAATGCGACAAGGTCACGATCATTGAGCTGCCCGTAGATACGTGTGAGGGTGCCGCGCCCGGCCCCATCCTGATTGTTCAGAGCCGTTTCAATGGCCGGATACAGGAGGTCGCGATCCACGCCTTCCAGCGAATCGGCCAGAAGCGCGCGATAGCCGCCATGCCCTGGGTAGGGGGAAAACAGCGCCGCCGAGGCCGAGCGCTTGGCCATATCCCTGGGATCGTTCGGATTATTTCTCCCCATCATGGCAAGGAGCGCCGGGACGCTGGCATCCCGTTCCTCCGGGCCGAGCCTTGGCAGCGCCTCGCAGGCCAGGATTTGCAGCCAGGGGTCGGAACTTTTCAGCAACTCTCTGAGCCGGGGGCCTGCGGCGTCGGCTCGTTGCCCGAGGTAGCCCAGTGCCTCAACAGCACCGTAGCTGGCGTAGCGGTCAGTTCCTTCCAGCATCTTCAGCAGCGCCGGAACGAAGTCACCTTCCGTCTCCGCCAGGGCACGGGCCGAGCGTTTGCGCACGGCGGGCGACCAACTCGCCAGACCCTCGCCCAGTTCCTCAGCCGTCCGTCCGACATAGCCCTCCTTGCCACGCGATGAGGAAAAATAGTCCCTCCCCGCAGCGATGACGTCCTTCACCTCGGCCGATTCCATGGCTGGCACGCTTGAAGGCTTCCGGCCTGTGAGATAGAGGGATTTCAGAGGCAGCGCGTAGGACAAGAGGTAGGCGCCGGTGGAATCCCACTCGGTGTATTTATTATGCTCCTCCTCGCCGATCGGTGATCCCTGGTAGCCGAATGATCCGTCCCATCCCCGGGCCAGATCGTAATACCAGCCGTGTTCGCCCCAATAGGCACCGGTCGCCAAGGGGCCGCAGATGGCGACTCCGGGCAGCGCCCAGACCATGTTGAAGAAGTTCCCCGTGTGGCCGCGCTCCCGCTCATCGTAGGCGGCGGTGGACATTTTGCCGAAAAACTCCGCCGCCTCGCGGTCACCCAGGAGATCGAAGAGCACCGCGGCTCCCGAGCATTTGCCATTGTCCTCGTGCCCCGCCCAGGGGCCGTGGTCGCCGTAGGGGATGGCTCCCTTGTCCACGTACCAGCGGAGGAAACCGGCGGATTTTTCGATCGCCTTGTCCACCACAGGATCCTTCACCCCGGCCTCCCGGGAAATCACCATGGCAATAGCCAGGACGATGCCGGGGGAGTTCATGCAGCCGTATCCGTTGCAGTTACCATCCGGACGCGCAAAGGTATGCCCCCAGGTGCCGACCGCGCTCTGGCCGCGGGCGATATCTCCGGCAAGGCGCTCCAGCCCCTCCATCACCGTCTTGTCTTTTGTAAGCGCGACATACTCGGCAAGGAAAATGGTGGCGTGGCCGTAGTGCCATGACTTGAAGCCATCGACCCGATAATCCACCACCAGCTTCGCGTAATTGGAAAGCATCGGAAGATAGCTGCTGTCCTTCGAGGCCAGCAACGCGAGGGCGTTCAGGTTATTGGGAATGGTAACCCTATCGAGTCCCCGCGCTGCGATGGCCTCGCATCCTTTGTCAAAAATTTTCTTTGACTTCGGGCAGTCGTAGGGGGCCGTTTCGCTGTAGCGGCCGAGCACGGGAAGCTTCACCTCGACCTGCTCGCTGCCTGCCTCCCTCCAGCGCGTGAGCTGAAGGACACCGCTTTGCTCCTCCGCAGCGGCAACCGCTTTGGCGAAGCCGATGCGGGCATCATCGGAGAACGGCTTGCCGCTGACTCCCAGGATCACATCGCCGGCCTGCAACACCTCGGCGGCTGGTGAGCCCCCGGCAACTTCGGTGATCAGGATCTGCCGCGATTCAGCGGTATGCCCTTGCCACCCGTACATCCACCCATGGGCACCAGTCGGGCCGAGGTTCCAGTCGTGGTATGCGGCAGTGGTCTTGCCCTTCATGAAAGCCTTGCCGTCCTCCTTGGTGAAATCCGGCACGGCGGGTTTGGGCGCGGGCCCGCGCCTGCGGCCGGCCTGGCTTGTTGGTGCCAGCATGGACATACATCCAAGGATCAGAAGCAGGCTTAAGGAACGGGTTGTAACAGGTCTCATTGGAGATGTTTTTGAGCGTCTTGATGGTGTTTGGTTTGATAGTTTGGTTGCTTCTTGTGTTTGGAAGTCGCCCCACGGGTAAATCAGCGGCATCCTGCAATCAGATTCAAGGCAGGTCAACATTTTCACCCGAAGCTACCGAAACTGATTTCCACCACATTCAAACCGACATCATTCTACTGACGGACATCATTCGGGACACCGCTGTAGCTGGTGTGGGTCGCCCATGGTTGAATCAGCCTTCGCAGGTTCAAACGGACGTTGTCTGCGGGGTTTCCCTTATCGACGATGGCTGCCGCGAGCACATGCGTCAGCGGTGAGCCACAGAGAGTGACGATAGCTGAGGATCCGCTGCCTATCCCAAGAACCATACCAACCGCCATAGCCAGTCTTGGAAAAATTTGATTTCTAAGTTTCACGGTGATTTGTCAGTATGCGAAGGGGCACTCTGTGCTACGCCCGTTATGCAATCACAAGAACGGTGCTCGATCAAAAATTTTACCCCCCGTCATCCGAAACTGTTTTCCACAACATCCAGTCCGGAAGCAGATCCCATCAGCAGCCTTCCCAAGAACCACCCCAACGAATGAACCAATCTGTATTCTCAAGGACAGCTTAGCGGGGGAACGCAAGAGGACCCAATCTTCGCTCGGAGCCAATAGGGAATCAGAGCTGTAAGACCAATCTCCAAAAGTGAGGGTAAGACAAACATCCGTAATTGACATCGGTAGCTGATTTTCACAAATACCGACCCATGAAAA
>JARFRT010000567.1 GCA_029287105.1 Akkermansiaceae bacterium
GCCTGGATCCGGAATGTTGAGGGTAATGCTATAGTTGCTGGACGCGGCGGGGTCCAGCGCGGCGCGCCGGGCTTTGGTGAAAGACGCGCTGGATTCGTCGAACCAAGCCGCCCCGCTGGCACTGGTAACGGTGGTGACGGCCGGGAAGGCGTTCTGGAGCTTGACGTTGTCTGCGCGTGTTGTCCCTGTGTTGTTGACGGTCAGGTTGACGGTGAATGGATGACCTGCGCGAATGACGGTGGTGGAAGGGGTGTGGGTCAGGGTGAGTGTGGTGCTGCCGGGGATGGCGCGGGTCATATGATAGCCCTGGCTGGCCATGGCCGCGTCGAGTTTATCCGCGTAGTAGGGGATGAAGCTGGAGTAGTTGTAGACGGTGTCGGCGCTGCTGGCGACGAGGCTATTGCTGCCGATGATAGCGGCAACGCCCCCTTCATTGATAAAGACGGGGCTGCCGGAGTCGCCGCTTTCCAGAAAGGCATCGTCGCCCGATCCCGATGCCGTGCTGTAATTCCAGCGCAGTACGCGTGTGGAATTGGTGCTGGCGGACGAAATATCGGTTACGGTGGAGAGCGTCTCGCTGGCACCGCGTGCGGTCTTTCCCAGGACAATGAGGCTTTTGTTTTGATAAGCGGCTTGATCGAGTTCCGTGACCAGGTCTCTTCCACGGCGGATAACGTGAGTGAGATTGAGAAACGGGTGGTAAGTGACATTGTCGGCAGCGGGGATCGGGGCCGTGAGGGTTCCGTAGAAGAGGTCCGAGGCGAGATTGGCGTCGTTGGTAATCGCGGCCTGCGACGCCACGGTGTAGTTCTTGACCGACCCGTCGCTGGCGACAAAGCGGATGGTGGCGCCGATTCCGGGTCGGTAGTGGTTGGCCCCGACGAAGTGCAGGGGCGAGACCATGGTGAGTTGGCGCGCGGCGTTGTTGGTATGCCAGCCGACCCCGCTAAGATTCAGCGCGGCGTGCATGAAGCCGGGGTTGGGGGCAGGCGCGCCGGGGAAGCCGGTGAATCGGTCGTGGCGGGTGGGATCATAGCCGCGGATAACCAGCGCGTGGGCACACGTGGCCGTAATGGCGAGGATAGCCAGAATCGTGCGGGTTGCTTTTCCGAGTGGCGGGCTCATTGGATAATTAAGTCATCCTAAACGTATCAGATATTCCTGCAAGGGGAATTAGACAGCGGAACTGGATGGCGAGCACGCCGGGCTCCGCCTGATCAAGGCATGAACTGGTCTTTGAAATCCTGCTCGGGCAGCGGGCAGATGCCACGAGTTCGCGCGATATGGTGCCGGTTTCGGGCGATGAGGTGATACATGCCGGACTTGAGGAACCGGGGGGTATAGTGGAGCAGCCAGAGCGCCGTTCTTATGCCGCCGGTGAGATAGAACGCACGAAGGACGGCATCGGCCCCGCACCAGCACCGCTGATCGGGGCATCCGGTGTGTTCCATGAGCACGGCAGCGCCCGCAGGCCGTCCCCGTGCGTCAGTGAGGCTTACCCGGTCGGCCGGTAGCATTGCCGCCGTTTCCCCCTGAAGTGTGGCAAAAAAGAGGTTGTTCCGCCGGTTCCATCGGTGCAGCAAACGGGCTGAGCGCCGACAGAAGAGGCAGTCGCCGTCGAGGAAGAGGATGTTCCGTCCTTCGGCGGGATGGGTATCGGCTGTCATTAACGGGAGTGTTGTTGTAAAAACGGGTGAAACAAAGTCGAAAACCGAACGTTTATCCGTGTGGACAGTGCGCCGCTCAATGACCAGAATGAATGCCGTGACCGAGAATAATCAATTTGTGGAAGAGAACCGCCGGTTAACTCAAGTAAGAGAGGAGATGGGTAAGGTGGTAGTTGGCCTGGGTGATCTGGTCGATCGCTTGCTGGTTTCGCTGCTCTGTAATGGCCACGTCCTGATCGAGGGTGTGCCTGGCCTGGCGAAGACGCTGACGGTGAGCACCATGGCCCGGACGCTGGGGGTGCAGTTTAGCCGGATCCAGTTTACGCCGGATTTGCTGCCCGGTGATTTGATTGGCACGTTGATTTACAACCAGCAGACTGGTGATTTCACCCCGCACAAGGGGCCTGTGTTTGCCAATATTGTGCTGGCGGATGAGATCAACCGGTCGCCGGCGAAGGTGCAGAGTGCCTTGTTGGAGGCGATGCAGGAGAGGCAGGTGACCATCGGCACCAAGAGCTATCCGCTGGACGAGCCGTTTTTGGTGCTGGCGACCCAGAACCCGATTGAGCAGGAGGGGACGTATTCATTGCCCGAGGCGCAGCTTGACCGGTTTATGCTGAAGGTGAATGTCGAGTATCCGACGCTGGACGAGGAACATATCATCATGAAACGCATGGCGGTTAATCAACCGGACATGCAGGTGCGCCCGGTGATGAGTGGTGAGGACATCCTCAAAATGCGCGAGTCGCTTGATGCCATCCATACCAGCGAGCTGATCGAGAAGTATGTGTTGCGCATTGTGGATGCGACCCGCAACCCGGCCACCTACGGGCTGGATGAATTGGCCCCCTTGATCAGCCACGGGGCCTCACCGCGGGCGAGTATCTTCCTGCTGAAGGGCGCACGCGCCCATGCGTTGTTAGGCGGGCGTGATTACGTGACCCCTCACGATGTGAAGTGGATCGCCATGGATGTGCTCAGGCACCGGGTGTCGATCACCTACAAGGCGGAAGCCGAGGGGAGAGATGTGGAGTATGTCCTGAAGCGGATACTGTCGACGGTGGAAACGGTGGAGTAACCGAGAGGTCCATGATCAATCAGAAAGAGCTCGAGAGTAAGGTGCGTCATATCCAGGTGCACAGTCGGAAGGCTGTGTTGGAGTTGTTGGCGGGTGAGTACCGGAGTTGTTTCAAGGGGATGGGGATTGAGTTTGAGGACGTGCGTGAGTACCAGCACGGTGACGATGTGCGGACAATCGATTGGAACGTCACGGCCCGGACGGGGAGGCCGCATGTAAAAACGTTTATGGAGGAGCGCGAGTTATCGCTCTATTTCCTGATTGATGTGTCGGGGTCGGGTGATTTTGGCAGTGGCGAGTTGACCAAGCGCGAGATGGCGGCGCGGGTCTTTGCACTGCTGGCATTTGCCTCGGCGCACAACCACGATAACGTCGGTTTGATTTTGTTTAGCGATCAAATCGAGCTTCATATCAAGGCGCGGAAGGGGAAAAACCATGTGATGCGGATGATTGATCTGATTATGCGGCATGAGCCGGTGTCCCAGGGCACCGGTATTGCCCACGCGCTGGATTATCTGAACCAGGTGCGGACCCGGCGCTGTGTGGCATTTCTGTTTTCGGACTTTATCGATTGCGGTTATCAGGATTCATTGCGAGAGGCGGCCAGGCGGCATGACCTCGTATGTGTTTCCCTGAGTGATTTCAGGGAGCGTGAACTGCCTCGTAGTGGCATGCTGGAAATGGTCGATGCGGAAACGGGCGAGGTGCGCACCATCGATTGCAGTGACGGTAGGTTGAGGCGGCACGTCAGGGCGCGGTCGGCCGCCAAGTCACAGGGGCTTCAGGATTTATGCCATGAGGTGGGTGCGGATTTGCTCCGTCTTTGCACCGAAGACGACTACTTGCATGAAATCATCCGGTTCTTCAGGGACCGGAATAACCGGAGTGCCGATGCGAGGTAGGGTGACAGTGCGGGCTTTTGTTCTGTTGCTTCTGGCGGCATGTGTCGGCTGTGACTCGCCGACGGATGAGGGGGTTGCGGGGGGCGCGTGCTATGAAGCGTCCGCGGCGGGTCTGCATGTCACCATGCGTGTATCATCGGATGAACTTGCCACGAGTGAGATGTTGCAGGTTGAGTTGTGGCTGCGGCACCCCGAGTCGATCAGGGTGCAGCTTCCCGAGGTGGGCGAGAAGTGGGGTGATTTTTTTGTTTTTGAAAGCCGGGAGTCACCAGCGAGGTTAGCGGGGGACGGGATGGTGATGGTCGGGCGTGTTTACACGCTGGAGCCGGACCTCCCCGGTGAGTGTCTACTTCCGGGTTTGCTGGTGCAGGGGGTGGGTGGCGATGGCGGGGTGGTGGAGCTTACGACGGACCCGATCACGATTCGGGTGACCTCTGTGCTGGCTCCGGGGGAAGTTGAGATACGGGACATCGCCCCGAATACACGCGTTGACCGGCCAGTAAAATTGGAGCGCTGGCCCGTGGCGCTCATGATCGCCAATGTGTTTTGTGTTTTATGCCTGATGGTGCTGTGGTCGCGTTGGAAGCGGGTGAATGAGCGCGCTGACGACGGGGCGCTCAAGGATTTCGAGGGGTTGAAAAAGGCGGATACCCCGGAGGTGATGAAACAGCTCGAACGGGCCGTGTGCCGCATGCTGGCACAACGGTATCAGTTGAGGTTGGCCAAGATGGATTTTGCCGGTTTGCTCGAGCAGTTCGAGCAGGATGGAATTGCAACGCCCGGATTGACCGAGGCTGTGGCTGCCTACGAAAGGCTCCAGTATGCGGCCGTTGCTCCTCATGAAAAACAGGTGCGTGACCTTTACACGCAATTTGAAAATCTAGGTAAGGAGGTGGCGGCATGACCTTGGCAGCGCCCTATTATTTGTTGTTGTTAGCCTTGCTGCCTTTGCTGGCGCTTTTCCAGCGCAGGCAGCGGCGGAAGGAAGCGATCCGTTACCCGTCGTTTGCTTTGTTGGTGGGTGCTGGCCGGACATGGCGTCAGCGGCTGTTGTTTATCCCGCCGCTGTGTCTTCATTTGGCGTTAGCCTGTCTGATTGTCTCGCTGGCTCGTCCGCAGGTCGAGGCGACCGGTCACCGTGAAGATCGTGAGGGAATTGCGATTCAGCTGCTGGTCGATGTTTCGAGTAGTATGGACATGGACATTCATACCGAGGACGGGCCGATGACGCGGATGGAGGTGGCCAAGAAGGTGATGGAGGAGTTCGTCGCAGGCGATGGCGGGAACCTTTCCGGCCGACCCGACGATATGATCGGGGTGATTTCATTTGCGCGTTACTCCGACAGCATTTGCCCGATGACCCTGGGCCACGATGCGGTGGTCTACATGATCCAGGAAATAACCATCAATGACCGGCCTAACGAAGATGGCACCGCCTATGGTGATGCTACGGCACTTGCCGCCGCACAACTCAAGGCCCAGGAGGGTCATGAGGGGGCCTTGAGGAGTAAAGTCATCCTTCTGCTGACCGATGGCGAGAACAACTGCGGTGAACAAATGCCCTTGCAAGCTGCCGCCATGGCCAAGGAATGGGGGATCCGGATCTACACAATCAGTTTGCAGGAGACGAGTCGGCCAGCCGTCATCAAGACTGACAGCGGAACCTTTTTAAAACCCAAGCCATCCTCGGAATCAGACCAGGTCCTTGAACGGATGGCGACGGCGACCGGGGGGATTTTCCGGACCGCGCACGATCTGGATTCACTGCAGGCGGTCTACCGGGAAATCAACGAATTGGAGAAAACCAAGGTCGAGGAGGTGGATTTCCTCGACCGGGACGAGGCCTTCGCGCCCTTTGCGCTGTTGGCACTGGGCTTGTTGCTGCTTCGCTATGTGTTAAGTTCAACCCTGCTGCGGATATCGCCATGAGTGAGATTATTTTCCAGAAACCATGGATGCTGTTGCTGTTGCCACTGGTGGGGGTGTTCATCGTGCTGTTCCGGCTGCGGATGATGAAGCGCAGGCAGGACATGCAGGCCTTTGGAGATGCGGCGGCGGGTCGCGGTTCCGAGTATCGGTCGATGGAGCCATGGCGCTTGCTCCTGCTGTCGCTCGCGACCCTGCTTACCATCGCCGCCCTGACCCGTCCGGCGGCGAACCCCCACCCGAAAATGCTTCAGCGTGAAGGACGCGATGTGGTTTTTCTGCTGGATGTGTCCAAGAGTATGTTGGCGGAGGACCGGCTGCCCAACCGTTTGCAGTCGGCGAAGGCGTCCATCGGGGAGTGCGTGCACGACCTTCAGGACCATCGCATGGGTTTGGTTGTTTTTGCCGGATCATCATCGATCGTTTGCCCGCTCACGGTGGATAAGGAATTTTTCCTGAACAGCTTGGAGAAAGCCGGGCCGGCGAGTGTTGCGCACGGCGGCACCAGGGTCGGCGATGCCTTGCTGAAAGTTTGTGACAAGCTCTTCTCGGATTCGGATCAGGGGTATAAGGATATCGTCCTTCTGACCGATGGCGGGGATCATGGTGAGAGTTTGAAGAAGTCGCTTGAGCTGGTAAATGAGAAGCAGGTGAAACTGATTGTGATCGGGTTGGGTGACGAGGCAAAGGGAGCGAGAATTCCTCTGGTGGGAGGGAAGTCCGACTACACGCTCTACAAGGGTCAGGAGGTTTGGTCGAAGTTGGATAGCGCGCAGTTGGGTGGGATGGTCGGCCAAGTCGATCAGGGGGCCTATCTTGCCGTGGGGACGCGGCGGATGAACCTGGGTGATATCTATCAACGGATCAGTGCGCAGGAGAAAAAACAGCAGCTTGCTGAGGAGAGTGTGATTATCTACGACGAGATCTTCCAGGGGTTCATTGCAGCGGCCTTATTGTTGTTGGTGATGATGGCAATCATTCCGCACACCCTGCGCCGCCCCTTGGGGCGAGCAGCGGCAGTCGCGATGGTGTTGTCCGCCGGTTTGCTTCAAGCGGTGGAGTCGGCAGACATGGATACGGCTGATGCGGCCTATGATAAGGGGCAATACCGGGAGGCTTTGGAGGTGTATGAAAATCTCGCCTCTGGTTCTGCCGATGCCGGAACCTTCTATAAAAAAGGCAACGCCCAGTACCGGCTCGGTCATTTTTCCGACGCGGTGACCAGTTACCAGCAGGCACTGGCGCATCATCCTGATGGCAGGTTGCTTCGGGACATCACCTACAACCTGGGCAATGCCTGCCTCCGTGCATCCAAAAAGGCGAAGGATGCTTATGGCGCTCTGTCTTTGGTGAATCAATCGGTGGCCATGTATCGCAGGGTGCTGCTGGCAGACCGTGGCAATGGCAATACTGCCGTGAACATGGAGCTGGCGAGGGTGGAAAGGAGGGGGCTGCAGCAACAGATCGAGAAAGAAGAGCAACGACGTCAGGCAATGAAGCTCGCCTTGGGTGAAATCCGCAAGCAACTCGAAGTCCTGATTTTAGCTCAACGGGACAATCTAACGAGGACGGATGAATACTTGATGATGGACGTGCCTTTAGCCAGTACGTATGACCTGCTTGTTGACAAGGAGCGTGCCATCCAATCCGGAACCGACAAGGTGGTTGGCGATGTCGACGGAGCTGACAAGGAATTCTTCAACGACATCCCGCCGGAAATGAGCCCACTGAATGCCACCAAGGGACACCTTTCCTCCGCGATAGGGTATGAGCTGGCTGCGGTCGCACAGCTGAGATTTCATCCCCACGATTCCTATTTTAAGGAAGGGGACGCTCTTCTGGCATTACGCGCTGCACTTGACGCCCTGCCTCGCGACCCCGATGGCGCCGACCAGGAGTCTGCCGAGGGTGATGAGGGCGACGAGCAGGGTGACGCCGAGGAGGGCGAGAGCGACGGGGACGAAGGTGACCGGGAAAGTGACAGCGAGGGTGATGAGCAGGGCGACATGGAGTCGATGGAGGCACCGGAAATGAACCTTGAATCCATTGACCTGCCGCCGCCGAATGATTCTCCCGAAGACGTGATCAAAAGAAATGTATTGATGCAGCAGGCGCGGCAGGCGCAGGGGTCGAAGAAGAAGGGGGAGCCCGTGGAGAAAGATTGGTAGAAATGAGTAAAAGCATGTTAACAGCAAAATTGATTCTATCGGCAGCCGTCGCACTTGTGACGGGTGTGTTGACGTGCAATGCGGCACCCGGTGCGCGGCTCCATACCACGATGTCCTCGAAATCATTTTTTGTGGGTGAGGAGTTTGTTTATGAAATTCTTGTAAGCCATGCGACGAAGGTGGAGGTGGACGAGGTTGAAGGGGACGACACCCTTGCGATTCAGTTCCTCAAAGAAGAACACATCAAACGTGGAGATCTATCAACGGTGGCGCTTCGTTACAGGATGGTGCCGCTGCGGGCGGGTGCCGTGATGATTCCTTCCCTATCCATCCAGGTTGGCGACCAGGTGTTAATGACGGATGAGGAGGTGTTTATCCACGTTAAACAGGCTGAGGGGTATCCGGGGATGTCGCTTGTGAGGGAACTTCCCGACAGGGATCTCTATGTGGGCGAGCCGTTTCGGGCCAACTACACATGGACGTCTCCCTTGTCTCTGAACGGTTTTCGGGCGGTGAGGTTGGATCTGCCCCTGTTCTACCACCAGGGGTTTAAAATAAGGAGCCCGCACCATTGGATCGCAGGTGACGACAAGGCGGCGATCGGCCTGCCCGCAGCCAATACCCGCTTGATTGCCAGGTATGGAAACGTGACCGCCGGTGGGCTGAATTTTCACACGGTATCATTCACCAAAATTGTCGTCCCGGTGAAACCTGGAGAGTTTGCCCTGAGTCCGGCAACATTACTGACGTCCTACGTCGAGCCTCCGGGCAAGGGTGGCGGTGGTAGCGGGTGGAAGACCAATTACCCGAGCTATTTTAATAACAATTTCTTTGCCACCATGGAAGGTGAGACGTATGAAAAGTATTTTGCAGCCTCCATGCCGCGCAATTTGTTGGTATTGCCACTGCCGGATGCCGGCAGGCCCCGTGATTTTGCCGGTCAGGTCGGGAAGTGTCGTGTCACCGTCACCGCCAGCCCGACGGTGCTCCGCGCGGGTGATCCGATCACACTGACCATTGTGGTCGACGCTTGTGAGTTCCCCGAGGTGTTCGAGTTGCCTGACCTGAGTGAACAGACGGCATTTTCCCGTCAGTTTGCCATGCCGCCGCGGCAGTCGACGGGACGGATCGATGGTCGGAAAAAAACCTACATCCGCACGCTGCGTCCCCTCGGTCAGGAAGCCACGGTGATTCCCTCGGTGAGGATCCCCTACTTCGATCCGGGAACCAAAAGCTACGGGGTGGCTGAGTCGGCGGCCATTCCGATCACGGTGAAGCCTGCCGAGATGGTGACGGCCTTTGATGCCGCCATGCGTGGAGTTGGGCCGCTACGCAATCATGTCGACAAAAACCCGCAGGGGATTCGCGCCAACGGGGGGTCGGCGCGTGCTGTCGATGAGCGTGTGCTGTCGGGTCACCATTGGCTGGTCCTGCTTCTGGTTCTGCCCCCGCTTGGGTTTGCGATTTTCTACGTTGCGACCACCCGGCAGCGGCTGGCGATGAACGACCCGGTGAAGGCGCGCGCGATGGGGGCGATGAAGCGGTTCCGCAGGTCGGTCGCCCGAATGTCACGATCAGGAGAACAGTCCCCTGCGCAGCAACTGGGACAGCTGGACGATGCGGTGCGCGCTTACATGGCGGACACGCTGAACCTCCTTCGGCACGCCCATACGTTTGAAGAGTTGGAGGCTATTCTGGGCGGTCGCGTCGACATCGAGCCGCTGCGCCAGGTTTATGCCAGCGCCGAGTATGAGAAATATCGAGGCACGGCGTCGCATCCGGATGTGGCCGCGCTGATAAGGCAAGCCAAGCAATGCATTCAATCCATCCATCAAGTAAAATCATGAAAGCGATCATTATGTTATGCGCGCTGGCACTCACCTCGTGGTGCCAGGCTGCGGAGCTGGAAAACCAGGCCATCTTCGAACAGGCCAATCAGATGTTTGATCAGGCGAACGCACAAGCTCTCGTCAACCCCGCCAAGGCGCGGGACCTCTATCAGTCGGCCATCTTAAAATATCAATTCCTGATCGAGCAACGCGGACTCGCTACCGCCGACCTTCATAACAACCTCGGAAATGCCTATTTCTCAGCAGGCGACCAGGGACGCGCGGTTTTAAATTACCAGCGCGCGTTGAACCTCGACCCCTTGCATCAGGATGTGTTGCATAACCTCCGTTATGTGAGAAGCCTGACGATAGATGAATTGCCGGTGACGCGTGGGCAGAGGGTGCGCGACGCCCTGAGCTTCTGGCATCGCTGGCCATTTGCTTTGCGGGCTACGTTTTTTGGTGTTGCCCATGCTGCCTTCTGGGGGCTTGTTGGGTTGTCGTTTTACCGTCGGGGCAGATTGCTTTACGGGTCGATGGCGGCCACGGCGGCATTGAGCGTCGTCTTCGGGCTATCGCTACTTGCAAGCCAACTGAGGTGGGACAATCCGGTCGATGGGGTGGTGGTCGAGCGCGAGGTCATCGCCCGACAAGGCAACGGATTCATCTACGACAACGCCTTCACCTCGGCCCTCCATGCCGGGACCGAGTTTTCCATGATCGAACGACGTGGCGAGTGGTATTATGCGAAACTACTGAATGGCGACACCTGCTGGTTGCCGGCCAACAGCGTGGCAGTTGTCACCGAGGATTAGGCATTTTCATCTACCACGCCTTTTCACCATCCCGATCATAGGGTATCCAGACGAGCGCGGCGGTGCGGACGTCGATGTCTTTTTTGTAGGGTTTGATGACCTCGTTTTCGAGTTTCACGGTGGTCGGGTCGAATTCGAGTTCGAGCTCTTTGATGTCCTCGGCAAGCTCGGCCTCGAGTTCGGCGATATCC
>JARFRT010000575.1 GCA_029287105.1 Akkermansiaceae bacterium
ACCGTAGAGTGTGATGGCATAGGCGCGGCTTCCGTAGAGGCCGTCGCCGATGCTGAGGTCCATGTCCTTATTGAAGGCTTCCTCGCCATCAAAAAAGACAATCTCACGTTGCTTGGCGAGATCGGGGTGGTCCCGAGCCAGATCGGCGGCGAGTTCAATGATCAGGGCGCATGCCGAGGCGGCGTCATCCGCTCCGAGAAAACCCGGGATTTCCGGAATGAGTTTCGAGTCGAGGTGCGCACCCAGAATACCCTTGGCGGGAAGCTTGTTGAGGTCGTCCAGGCTGGCCAATTCACCGGTGTGGTAGCGGGAGATGAGGTTGGTGAACGTGCGTTTGCCGATCGGGGTGTCGCGCTCGAATGTCTGGGACATGGTGCTCCATCCATGCTTGGCCAATTCCCCGGAAATGTAAGCTTGCGCCTTTTTGAGCCCGTCGGATCCCACAGGGCGGGGGCCGCAGGCAAGGATGGCTTCGGTGTGCGCATAGGCAGCTTTGCCCGGTTCGCTGGGATCGTCGCGCAGCCACGACCAGAGGCCGGCGGCAATAGCAGCAAGGAGAAGGAGGGCAACGGCAATCTTGATTTTCACGGCGTGCAGTGAACTCGGGTTCTTGCTGGGATACAACGCTAAAGTTGAATTCCTAACAGGTCGAGGACGCGTTGCAGGTCGTCGTTGCCGTAGTAAGTGAGCTCGATTTTCCCTTTTTTTGCAGAGTGGTTGATTTTGACCTCGGTGGCAAAGCGCTCGCGCAGGGAGCTTTGGATCTGCTTGATGACGGCCTCAGCCTCACGACTCGTGGACTTGCTTGCGTTTGGTTTTGGCGGGTTGGAGAAGTCCTTGACGAGTTTTTCCGCTGCACGGACGGTCAGGGATTTTTTGAGAATCTGGTCGGCGACGAGGCGTTGGCTTTCGTGGTCCTTGATCCCGAGGATGGCTTTGGCATGGCCTACGCTGAGGCGACTATGGGCGACGTGATCCTGGATACTTGGGTCGAGTTCCGTCAGGCGCATGGCATTGGCGACGGCGGCACGGGATTTGCCAACACGCTTGGCAATGGTTTCCTGCTTCATGTCAAATTCCTTGGCGAGCCGGACGTAGCCCTGCGCTTCTTCGATCGGGTCAAGATCCTTGCGCTGGATGTTTTCGATCAAGGCCATTTCCAGCACCTCGTGGTCGGTGGCCTCGCGGATGCGGATAGGCACCTGGGTTAGCCCGAGCTCTTTCGACGCCCGCCAGCGACGTTCGCCGGCGATGAGTTCGAGCATGCCATTGACCTTGCGTACGATAAGCGGCTGGATAATGCCGTGTTGACGGATGGAATCCATCAGTTCGTCAAGCTGGCCCTGGGCGAAGTGCGTGCGCGGCTGCAAGGGGCTGGGGACGATGTTTTCGATCGGGACCTGCGGGTTCGACGAGTGGGGATCTCTGTCGTGATGATTCTCCGGGGTGTTGGGCTGCTGTTTAATCAGCGCGCCAAGTCCTTTTCCTAATGCCTTCTTTGCCATAGGAGGCGAGGATAGACGTATTAGCGCCCGTTTGGCAAAGACGATTTTACCTCAATGTGAGATATTTGCCGGAAGAGCCGCTTGGCCGCATGGGCGATGGGGGAGGAGGTGGCGCGGTAATCTCGCCGATGTTGCCAGCCATCCTTGACTTTCTGGTCGGCCAAGGGGATGAATAGGGGCACAGGATGAACATGAAAGCACTCATATATACACTCGGCGCCTTGCTTGGGCTGGGGGTGGTTAGCGTCCGGGCCCAGGTGACCGTGGAGCAAGCCGTGGAGGACTCCGCCCAAGCCGCTGTGCAGAAGCTTGGTCTCGAGATGATGAAGGGGAATTTTAAATACGGCCACGAGCGGATGTACCCGAGGTGGAAGAGGCGATTGGCAACAAGGCACGGCGGGATGGAAAAGCTGGATGCCGCGCTGGACGCCGCCGCCCAGCAGAAAATCAACATGAGGCTGGTGGTGACCGCGTACAGGGCCGACCGACCAAACGCGTTTTTCTCAGTCTGGAAGGCCAAAAAAGTCGACCCCCGCAGCGGCAAGCCATTGGTCGACGCTACTGGTCGCGAGGTCGTGGTCGAGCACTGGTTGGCCATTGTTCCGACGATGATACGCGTCAAAGTCCCTGACGCCCAGCGCGGTGGCATGATCCGGGTTTTGGAAGAGGATGGCTATGCGGTGGCCATTGCTGAAAAGGGATCCCGTGACTGGTACTTCATGACCGGGATGAAGCCCACCATCAATGACCTGCGCAGTCTCTTTCCCTCCTTGCCGCCGACCGCTAAGGAGCTCAGACTGCCCTTGCCCAAGGTGCGCGAAATCAAATCGTAGAAACTCATCATTACCCCCCTAACCGAGAGAATTTATGGCAAAGAATAAAAAATTGGAGCGCGAGGCCAAACTGGTTCGTAAAATGAAAAAACTTTACGCGCGTGCCCAGAGCGACTGTTGTGAGGTTCGGGGCTCCATCATCCACGGACGTGGAGTTTACGCGACGAAGGACATTCCGAAGGAGTCCGAGGTGATCGAATACGTGGGTGAACCCGTGAACAAGGACGTCAGTGAGGATCGTGCCTGGGACCAGTATGCGCGACATGAGGAGTATGGCGATGCAGCGGTGTATATTTTCACCCTGGATGAGCAGTGGGATATTGACGGTAATGTGCCGTGGAATACGGCGCGCCTGATCAACCACTCATGCGATCCTAACTGCGAGGCATGGATTATCGGTCGCAGGGTTTATATCTACTCACTGCGCGACATTATGGAGGGTGAGGAACTGACTTTTGATTATGGCTTTGATATTGAGTGTTACGAGGACCACCCGTGCCGTT
>JARFRT010000047.1 GCA_029287105.1 Akkermansiaceae bacterium
AGTACTCCGAGATGAAGTGGATCACCGACCAGCATCAGGTCCGCGGCATCAACTTCATGATCCCGCACTCGTTTAACCCGAAGGCTCCGAACGATAAGGATTTTCCACCGTATTTTTACAATAATGGCCAGGAGACCCGCTGGCCGCTGTATCGCGTGTGGTCGGATTACACGAACCGCCTGAGCCTGATGCTCACCGGTGGCCATCACGTCTGCCCGGTGGCTGTCCTTTTCAGTGGTAATGCCCGCCGCGTCGGCGAATACACCACGCCGGAGGACATGACCACCGTGCTCCAGGACGCGCTCTACGACTGCGACTGGCTACCTTTCGAGGCCTTCGATAACCTCGCTACCCTCAAGGGAGGAAAAGTTGCCCTGCACGACGAGCGTTACCGGGTTCTTGTCGTACCGCCGACCGAGGTCATCCCCCACGCGACGCTGGCCAAGGTGAAGAAGTTCTTTGACCAGGGTGGCATCGTTGTCGGCTATGGCCGGCTTCCGAGCAAGTCCGGCACTGTTGACAAAACCTCTGTCGAGATCGCGAAGCTGCGTGAGGCGATCTGGGGCAGGGATCTGAAACCATCGAACACCGCATCAAACCGGAACGCAGCAGGTGGACGGGCCTACATCCTGCCGGAAAAACCGGATGTCGCCATGATTACCGCTGCATTGCATCGAGACGCCGGAGTCGCTCCAGTGGTCGAGGTGATCGAGGGTCAGACTGATAACTGGCTGCACGTCCTTCACCGGGTCAAGGACGGGCGCGATGTCTTTCTGATCTGCAACCAGCAACACGAGGGGCAGGCCAAGGATTTTCGGCTGAAGATCGCGACCCAAGGCCATCCCGAGATCTGGGATGCGATGCGCAACGAGATTACTTCCGTGCCGGTGACGCGTGATGGGGACAGGGTCACGTTCCCTCTTACACTCGAGCCGATGGAGAGCGTGCTTGTCGTCTGTCAGCCGGAAAAACGTGCCCGTCCTGCGCGACTCAGCAAAAAACACCTGAGCACTTCCATGGTCACCCCCGTGGCTAACAAGTCGTGGAGCGGTGCTCCGTTCTCCGGCGAGTTCGAGGTCCCAGGCAATCTCGGTTCTTCGCGGGTGTTCATCGAAATCGAGGGCCCCACAACCGAGCCCGCAGTCCGCGTGAAGGTGAACGACATCGAGGCCGGCGGCTTCATCGGTCGACCCTACCGCCTGGATATCACACGTCATTTGAAGGCCGGGGAAAATAAAGTAAAGGTAGCTCCCTACGCACCGACTTCAGTAAAAATCAGGATTCTGAATGGCCAGTGACCCACATAGAACACCATGACCGTGCGATGCACGGTTTTGTTGAGAAATAATAGCAAATTCGAGAGCATGAGAATTAACATCTTCACCAGAAATTCAAACAGACAATCTAACAATTGAAACAATGAGAATAACAGCCACAATAACACGTATCACCACGGGCGTCGCTGCGGCGGCCGCCATGATATTTTCACCTCTAACGGCTGATGCCGCTAAGGCAGCCAAAGCCAAACCACCACGCGAACTCGCGCTCCAGCTCGGAGCTCCGTTTCATGATCACGCCGTGCTCCAACGAGGCATGTCCATTCCCGTCTGGGGATGGAGCAAGCCCGGCACCAAGGTCACCGTCGAGTTTGGCGGACAGAAAAACACCGCCACCGCCGGCAAGGACGGCAAGTGGATGGCTGAACTCAAAGACCTCAAAGCCAGCTTCAAACCCGCCGAACTCGTCATCAGCGAGGCAGGCGGCAAAAAGGAAACCCTCACCGACATCCTCGTCGGTGAAGTCTGGCTGGCTTCCGGGCAGTCGAACATGCAATGGATGGTGGCGAAGAGCAAATGCTTGAAGCTGGCGACTGAACTGACGGCGGAAACCGAGGGCAAAGTCGCTCCGATCCGTGAGTTTCAGGTCAGTTCGGTAACCTCCCAGTTGCACCCGATCGAGAAGGCGGCCGGTGCCTGGAAAAATGGCAACTACGGTGACTACAGCGCCATCGCCTTTGCCTTCGCCCACAAGCTCTATAAGGAACTCAATGTGCCGATCGGCATTCTCAACTGCTCCTTCAGTCAAACGGCGATCCAAGCCTGGATCCCGCGTGAAGGTTACGCCACCGCCAAGGATGATTACAGCAAGGCGATCCACCAGCAGTGCCTGATCACCGATCCGACCACCCCGGAACACAAAAAAGCCTGGGGCGCATTTTACCAATCACTGGAAGACCAGATTGCCGCCAACAAAGCGGCGATCAAGAAGGGTGAGACGGCGAAAGAAATCTCTGCCTCCGTTCCCGGCAACCTGAGCAGCAACCGCGATGCCAACTGGCTGTATAATGGTCGCATGAGCCCAGTGGTGCCCTACGCCATCCGTGGTGCCATCTGGAACCAAGGCTACGCCAACATGGGCGAGGGACTTCCCTACTACAACAACCTGCACAGCCTGGTGCGCGGCTGGAGAATCGTCTGGGACAAGCCGGAATTACCAGTCTATTTCCACCAGTTCTACAGCGCCGGAATGCGGCACGCCGGCAAGGAGGTCAACAAGCCCAGCATCGATGGCACCGCCGAGATGCGTCTCGGCACCTGGCTCGCCCGCGACATCCCCCACACCGGTATGGCCTCGCAGATCGATATTGCAGGTGCCATCCACTACTCATGCAAAGCAGTGCCCGGTCAGCGACTGGCCCTGCACGCACTCAAGAACCAGTATGGCAAGAAGGTCGTCACCGACGGCCCGATGTTCAAATCCTACACCGTCAAAGGCGACAGGCTGATTATCGAGTTCGACCATGCCAAGGGCGGCCTGGTCGTTGCCGAGACTGCATACAATGGGATCGGACGCCACGACGACTCGACCGGATATGCCAACCCGAAAATCATTCCGAATGGGGACGACCAGGTGAAACTCTTCTTCCTCGCCGGCACGGACCGTGTCTGGCATCCGGCGACGATGAAGATCGACGGCGACAAGGTGATTGTCACCTCACCCGAAGTCAAGAAACCATGCGGGGTCTCCTACGCCACTGGCGAGGTCGGTTTCCAGCCGAACCTCTACAACAAGGCACTGCTGCCGATGACCCCGTTTATCTACTTCGACAACCAAATGGTCACCAGCAAGACCTGGCCGGATGAAAAGTTGAAGATCGCCGGTGAGACCATCGACCCCTCCACCGTCGGTAAGATCTACGAATACCGCAAGATGCCCTTGCTGAGCGTGCAGTTCCGCGACAAGGCGGTGTTTCAGGCCGACAAGCCGGTCACCATCTGGGGGTCGACCCATC
>JARFRT010000069.1 GCA_029287105.1 Akkermansiaceae bacterium
TGTCTCGCTCCGCTCGGCTGTTGATTGTTGAAGTAAAGAGCCGGCGCAGGGGCGGAAGCCTATTTCAAAAATCAAAAATCATCACTCGTCAATCTCTTCTGCTATCCCAACGGGATGGAAACCGAGGGCATGTCTGACACCTGACACCTGACACCTGACACCTGACACCTGACACCTGACACCTGACACCTGACACCTGACACCTGACACCTGACACCTGACACTCAGTCCTTCCGCGTTAGTTCCACAAAGACATCCTCCAAGGTCGCGGTGTGGCGGTGCAGGGTGCGGATCGGCCATCCGTATTGGGCGGCGAGGTTGGCGATACGTTCACGGGTATCGGTGCCGGAGTCGACCAGCACGGAGAAACGGACCCAGTCGTCGCCGGATTCTTCCTGGATGATTTTTTTGACATGCTCCAGACGGCCCAGTGCCCCGGCGGCCGTTTCGGGGTCGGCATGGAGTTCGACGATGATTTTGCCGGCGGCGCGCATCTGGCTGACGAGTTCGGTGGGCGAGCCGGTGGCTTTGATTTTACCTTCGTCAATGATGATGACGTGGTCGCAGGTCATTTCCACCTCGCTGAGGATGTGGGTGGAGACCATGATGGTGTGGGTTTCCCCGAGGCGTTTGATCAGGTTGCGGATCGATCGGATCTGGTTGGGGTCGAGGCCGTTGGTGGGCTCGTCGAGAATGAGGAGCTCAGGCTTGTGGACCAGGGCATCAGCGAGTCCGACCCGTTGACGGAACCCCTTGGAGAGGGTTTTGATCATTTTGCGGCGAACATCGGTCAGCCCGCAGAGGTCCATGGCTTCGCCGATATGCTGGCGCGCATCCTTACCCTTCAGCCCCTTGAGCTGGGCGCGATAGCGGAGGTACTCGCGGACGCGCATTTCATCGTAAAGCGGCACGTTCTCGGGCATGTAGCCGATGTGGCGGCGTGCCTTCAGCGACTGGCGGAAGATGTCGTAGCCGGCAATCCGCGCACTCCCGGAGCTCGGGGGAAGGTATCCGGTGAGCATGCGCAGGGTGGTGGTCTTGCCCGCACCGTTGGGGCCGAGGAAGCCGACAATTTTGCCCGTACCTACGTGAAAACTGATATCGCTGACGGCGGCATGGCGGCCATAGCGTTTGCTGAGATTGCGGACGTCGATCATAAAAGGCTGTGGGTGGGAGGAGAGATGGGGCAGGATGTGAAAAATTAGTGGCAAAAACAAGCTTGTGCGTTGACTCTCGGGGGGCGTGCCAGTAATTAGGCCCAAGTTTCAGCGCGCACCAAGCAAGAAAAGCAGGTCGCGCCCTTAAATAATCACTTTTACACTCATTTTCCCCTATTTATGAAATCATCGGTGTCATCCCGTTTCAATGCGGATCTGCTGGATCAAAAGTACGAGCAGTGGTGTCAGGACCCGCAATCGGTCGAGTCCGACTGGTGTGCGTTCTTCGAGGGCTTTGAGCTGGGGACCGCCCAGTTGAAGCAAGCCGCCGACGGCCCCGCCCCGGCAGCAGTGCCCGCAGCAGCCCCGGCAGCAGTCCCGGGCGACCTCCCCGCCGAGCCGACCCAGAATGTGGAAATCCAGTCGATGGATGAACACTACCTGAACTTCCGGGGCAAGGTGGTCAGCCTGGTATACAATTACCGCACTCTGGGGCACACCCAGGCGCATCTCAACCCGCTCGACGATTCCGGCGTCCAGAACCCGCGTTTGGAGATCTCGCAGTTTGGCCTGGATGAGAGCGATCTGGACCGGACGGTATCGACCCAGTTTTTCCGCAAGGGGCAGATGATGACCCTGCGCGATATGATCACCGCCCTTGAGCAGACCTACTCCGGCTACAGCGGGTTTGAGTTCATGCACATCTTCAACACGGAAGTGCGTAACTGGATCCGTGATCGCGTCGAGCACCGGCACGAACAGCCGGACCAGCATGAGTGTAAGCAGTCGCACGTGCTCCGCTGGCTCCTCGAGTCCCAGCTCTTCGAGTCGTTCATCGCCAAGAAATTCCTGGGGGAGAAGCGTTTCTCCCTCGAGGGTGGCGAGGGGACCATGGTCCTGCTCAACACCATCCTGGAAAAATGTCCGGCCAGTGATGTCCGGGAGATTGAGATGGGCATGTCCCACCGCGGTCGGCTCAACGTGCTGCGCAACTTTCTCCAAAAGTCGCTGACCACCCTGCTGTATGAATTTACGCCCAATTACGTGCCCGACCTGGTGGCGGGTGATGGTGATGTAAAGTACCACCTCGGTTACGAGGGCATACGCCAGCTCCCCGACGGGGATGTGCGGGTCGCACTCGCCGCGAACCCGAGCCATCTGGAGGCCGTGAATGCCGTGGTCGAGGGTAGGGCGCGTGCGCGCCAGAGGCTGGTCGACGGTGACGTCATGGAGTGCCGGCGTGATGTGACGGAAGACCACCGCAAGAAAGTCCTGCCCATTTTGCTGCACGGTGACGCAGCCTTTGCCGGCCAGGGGTCGGTGGCGGAGGTGCTCAACCTTTCCCAGCTCCCCGGTTATCGCACCGGTGGCACCATCCACATTATCATCAATAACCAGATTGGTTTCACCACCATGCCGGAAGACGCCCGCTCGTCCCATTACGCGACGGATGTGGCGAAAATGATCGAGGCCCCGGTGATCCACGTCAATGGCGAGCAACCCTCCGAGTTGGTATGGGCGGCTGCGCTGGCTTTGGAATTCCGGCAGACATTTGCCCGTGATATCGTGATCGACATGTACTGCTACCGCCGCCGCGGTCACAACGAGGCGGACCAGGCGGCATTCACCCAACCGCATATCTATAAGAAAGTCGACGTGCGCAAACCCATCGGTCATCTCTTCAAGGAGCAGATCGTAGCCGAGGGATTGATGGGGCAGGCAGAGGCGGATGGGATCGAAAACGAGGTGATGGCCCAGCTGGACGAAGGCTATGATAAAATGGTTGAGCACATGGAGGCGGGCGACCGCACCGTGTTCAGTGGTTCGACCGCTGAGGTCCAGCCGGCCTACTCGCATGCCCCTGTTCCCACCGGGATTTCGCATGATACCCTGCAGCACATCGGCAAGGTGCTCACCACCCTCCCGGAGGGATTCAATCTGCACCAAACTCTCGCCAAGCGTTTTATTCCCCGCCGTCAGGAGACGCTTAAGAGCGGTCATTCATTCGACTGGGCATTTGCCGAGTCTCTGGCCTGGGGGTCGCTGCTGATGGAGGGGCATCCGGTGCGACTTTCGGGGCAGGATGTGAAGCGTGGCACATTCAGTCAACGCCATGCCGTGTTCTATGATTCGGAAGAGCGGGATCTTCAGTATGTTCCATTGAAAGAGCTCGCCGATGACCAGGCGAAATTCTGTGTCTATAACAGCCTCTTGTCGGAGGCTGCGGTGCTGGGGTTTGACTACGGGTATTCCCTCAGCAGTCCTAACATGCTTATCATGTGGGAAGCCCAGTTCGGCGATTTTGCCAATGGCGCGCAGGTCATTATCGATCAGTTCATTTCGTCCGCCGAGTCCAAGTGGCAGACGCCCAGCAGTTTGGTGATGCTTCTTCCGCACGGCTATGCCGGGATGGGGCCTGAGCACTCCAGCGCACGCCTGGAAAGGTTTCTCCAGCTCTGTGCTGAGAAGAACATCCAGGTGGGTAACCTGACCACGCCTGCCCAGTATTTCCACGCCTTGCGCAGGCAGAAGAAGCGCGGGTTCCGCAAGCCGCTCATTCTGATGACACCCAAAAGTCTGCTGTCGCGGCCTGAGGCGGTCTCCACGGAAGAGGATTTTCTCGAAGGCGCCTGCTTCCAGGAGATTCTTCCCGACATCAAGGATTTTGAAAATCCGAACGGCGTCGAGCGTGTGATCTTCTGTTCCGGCAAGGTGTTCTACGACCTTGCCCAATATCGCGACGAGAAGGAGATCAACAACGCGGCTATCATCCGGGTTGAGCAGCTTTATCCGTTTAATGTTGAGATGTTGGAACTGATCATCAGCCAGTATCCCGAGGTCCATACATGGGTGTGGGCGCAGGAAGAGCCAAGAAATATGGGCGCGCGCTCCTATATCACGCCGCGCCTCGAGGCGGTTCTCCAAACCCGTATCCGCTACTCCGGCCGCAAGGCTTCATCCAGCCCCGCTGCCGGCTCCAAGGCGCAACACGTCCGCGAGCAGAAGTCGCTCATCGAACAAGCATTCGAAGTCTAATTGACCCTCCTATCCCTACGAACAAATCCTATTTCCCATGGCCACTGAAGTTAAAATTCCCAACGTCGGAGAATCCATCACCTCCGCGAATGTCGCGCGCTGGCACAAACAAGACGGAGAATCCGTTGCCCGGGGTGAAACCGTTTTAACCATTGAAACCGACAAGGTCTCCAATGACCTCGAAGCAGGGGACGACGGCACACTCAAAATTCTCGTCCAGGAAGGTGAGGAGGTTGCCATCGGCACGGTGGTGGGTTTGATCGAAAAACCGGCGGTGCAGGAGGGGAGTCCGGAGCCGGGACCGCAGAGTCGGGAGGAGCCGGCGGAAGCCGTCGCCCCGATTGCCGCCGCCAAGCTGATCGAGATCAAGGTGCCCGCCGCCGGAGAGTCCATTACTTCAGCGAATGTCGGTCGCTGGCATGTTTCCAACGGATCATCCGTATCCAAGGGCGATTCCCTGGTGACCCTCGAGACCGACAAGGTTTCCAACGAACTCGAAGCCGAGGAAAGCGGGGTGATCCAAATTATTGTTTCCGAGGGCGAGGAGGTCGGTATCGGGACCGTGATCGCCGTGCTCAATGTGGGGGCTGCCCCCCAGCAGCCGCAAGAGGTGCAAGGCGGGAAGCAGGCAGCCGCGGCGACGCCGGCATCACCTGCCCCAACGCCCGTACCACCCGCGCCGGCAGCAACTGCCGCCGCGCCAACTGCCCCAACGCCGGTGGCATCGCCCGCCACAACCGCTCCTGCTGGTGATTTGAAGCCCGACCTTTCCGTTGTCCCGGGCGCGCCGCAGCCCGCCGGCCAGCCGCAGAGTGAGGACAACGGCCGGACCAGCCGGCGCAAGATGAGCATGCTGCGCCGCAAGATCGCCAGCCACCTCGTCAGCGCCCAACAGAATGCCGCAATCCTGACCACCTTCAACGAGGTGGATATGTCCGCCGTCATGAAGCTGCGCAAGGAAGTGCAGGAGGACTTTGTCGCCAAGCACGGGTGCAAGCTCGGATTCATGTCGTTTTTTGTCAAAGCCACGGTGCAGGCACTCAAGGACGTGCCAAGCATCAACGGCCGCATTGACGGCAACGATATCATCCAAAATCATTTCTACGACGTCGGGGTTGCCATCGGCACGGAAAAAGGCCTGGTCGTTCCCGTCCTGCGCGATTGCGACCAAAAAGGTTTCGCGGAAATTGAGCAGGATATCATCGACTACGCGGTCAAGGCGAATGACGGCAAAATCCAGCTGGCCGACCTGCAAGGCGGTGTCTTTACGATTTCCAATGGGGGTGTCTACGGGTCACTGCTCAGCACCCCGATCCTGAACCCTCCCCAGAGTGGCATCCTTGGTATGCACACCATCCAGCAGCGCCCGATGGCGGTGAATGGTGAGGTGGTTATCCTGCCGATGATGTATCTCGCACTGAGTTACGACCACCGTCTGGTCGACGGCAAGGAGGCGGTCACCTTCCTGATCCGCATCAAGGACTGCTTGGAAAACCCGAGCCGTCTGATGCTGGAGATGTGATATTGACGGATTCAGTATTCAGTTGGAAGTCTTCACGGATTTGCTAGGCTGGCCACGTTGCGGGCAGTGTCTGCGGATGATTGATCAGTAAAAATGGAACACTTATTCACTTTCCTCAAAGGCTTCGCC
>JARFRT010000130.1 GCA_029287105.1 Akkermansiaceae bacterium
GCCTCATCGTGATTGTTCCTGGTGTCGTCTACGTGATAGGTGATGTGTTTGTTTGCGGTTTAGTTGGGTGGGGGGGTCGTTTTTTTCATGCTGGCAAAATAACTCTTCATGCCCTGGTAGTCGGCATGGACATAAGAGTTATTCACAATATGACGTTTTTGACCCTAAATTTTAAAATGATGCTTGAGCGCAAGCTCGACTATGGATTGGATGTGCACAGATTGATTTCCGTTCTTCAATCGCCATTCCCCAAACATAACCATGAGCCTCCGCAAGCAACTCAACGACGTTCTTCCCGATTATCTACCTGCCAATCCGAGAGAGGCGATCAAAGGTACGGAACTGATCCGCTTACTTCGTCTCAAGCTTGAGGGGAACTATTCGGACGCCTCGTTGCGTTACCATTTCTCGATCATGTCCTGCGACCCGACCTCGCCGATTGCCAAGGTGGAAAAAGGTCAGGGGTACTACCGACGCACGGCCCCGGTGCCGGCGCTGTCCAGTGCGCAGGAGATTTTCTCCCAGTACCAGGGTCGGCTCAATGGGATGGGCGGCGATAGCGAGGAGGTGGATCACGCGATGATGCGGATCCGGAAATTCCGTGCCATTGTCAACAAGTGGTGTGATGTGAATGCGCGTTTCCCCTTTGCCTTCCGCGAGCCGTTTGGCGCCGACGCGCCGGTGGGGACTTTGTGGAAGTTTCCCGAGATGCTCTTGGTTGACTGGGAAAGTGGTGACGGCGACGAGCACAGCCGGCCGTTGGTGAAGTTGAAATCGCAGCTCGGGCTGCCGCCGTTCAGGCTGCACGCGGCACGTTTGCGGATTTTGCCATCGCACCACAGTTTCCGGGAGGATTTTTTCCAGACCCTGAGTGCCTCGGTGTGGGCGCAGGGCGGGGAGTTGATTTATGCGGCACCGATCGAAGACGAAGCGCTGGCCGAGGCGATCCGCCGACTGAGCACCGCCTTTGGCATCGGCGTAACGACTTTTGGTCTGACGGCGGAAATTCTCGATGACCTGCCGCGCCCGGCCCATATTCTCAATGCGCACCCGCGTGAGACGGAGGCATTGATGGAGCGGCTGGATGTCACCCGCGTGGCGGCGGCGGCATCGCGTCCGCACATCGACTGGGCTGCGCTCGAGGCGATTCGTGGTGACAGCGTGGATGTCGATCATCTTCTGGCCTGGCTGTCCGAGAGTGCGGAAGTCGGCCGTATTCTCCCCTATGTGGAAAAAGACTAACCCGGGCACAATCTGCGCGTAAGCCGTCGGCCCGGTGCGAGCAGGGGAGGACCGCTTTTCACAGGGCGGGACCAGCGGGGCACGAGTGGGCTGCTATTTCTTTTTCGACGTTGTTTTTTGACTGGCGGGTGGTGGCGCTGGTGGGTTGAGGATGTTGAGCAGCGCCTGGGTCGTTTTGGACTCGGGGATGTCACCGATGGTTGCTTGTGCTTTTTTGAGTGTGGCGATGGCGAGGGGTTTGTTGCCGGCGTGGCGGTGGATGTCGGCGGTGTAGAGCCACTGGCGCAGGCGGTCCGACTCCTTCATGTGTTTTTTACTGGAGGTTTGGAAGAAGGCGATGGCAACCTCGGGTTGTTTCTGGGCGCGGTGCCAGAGGCCGAGGTATTCGTAGAACCGGGCGTTGGATTTGGCGGCGGCGGCGGTGCGGATTTTTTTGACCATGGTATCGGGGTCGTCACCCCAGCGTTCATTGGCGATGCGGATTGCGCGGTAGTCGCGGTCGTCGGGGTCTTTTGTGCCCGAGCCATTGAGGTGCAGGTACGGGCGGTAGAGCGGGTCGCCCAGGACGACGCCCTGCCAGGAGAGCACGGGCATGGCCATGTAAGCGGCTTCGACAAGAGAATACCCCTTGATCAGCCGGTCGTGGAGGATGTCAAAGTGGTGGGTCATGTGCAGGTAGGGTTCGTAAATATTGCCCACGGTGGCGGCGGCACCCTTGGCGAGGATGGGGCCGGTCCAGTTTTTGTTGGCATCGCGCATGTTGCTGGCGCTGTAGGAGTGCAGGTGGATGGCGATGGCACCGCGGCGGAAGCGGAACCCGGGGTTGAGGAGCGGGCCATTTTTATGGGTCGTGTACCAGCCGTAATAGAGGGCGGCGTCATTCATCGGGTAGTTGGTTGTGAATGTTTGTTTGTTGCGGTCGACCACGGTCGGGATGCCGGTGGTGCCATTGAGTTTGGCGATGTTTTCCAGCCACTGGTCACCTACGGTGTAGCCGCCGCCTTTGTTGGCGAGGTCGAGGTAGCACATCCCCCAGAGGCCGCGTGATTCGATGGCGATGGCGTCGGTGATCATGCGTTTGCAGATGGTGAAATCCGGGGCATCAATCCGTCCGATCAGGAGCATGGGGGGGATCCGGGCCTCTGAAAATGAAAGGTCCTTTTGGTAATAGGGGTTATTGATCGGCCCGTGGATCGGGAGGTCGTGCACGCCGAGCATGGCAAGTTCCGAGTCGACGGCGGCCTCGTTGTTTTTGCCATTGGCTCCATTGGTTCCGTCGGGCTGGGTGATGATGGCTCTCGGGATTTTGAATGGCACGCCGCGCATGCAGACCAGCGTGGTGATTTTGGACGAGACTGGCAGATGTTGTCCTTGTTGGTTTTTCCCCATCGTCCACCAGCCGCGGGAGATGAAAGTTTTCCGCAGCGGGTCACGCAGGGTGGTGTCGTATTCCTTGCGCGTGATTGCGTCGCTGGCGGCGAGATCCAGTCCGATCAGGTTTTTCAACGGGATTTTCCGTGCCCGGGCGTAGAACTCGGCGAGGTCCTTGGACTCCGCGATCTGGCTGTTGTAGAGGACGGCTACGTTTTCGGGCGCGATCGGAGCGGCCGTGATCAGGGTGGCGGTGAGGAGGAGGGTGGTAAAAACGGATTTCATAGCGGGTGAAGGGGGAGGAGGGTAGACTTCCTAGGCAGGAGCGTCCAAGGGGAAATTGAGTTTTAACCCGTCGTAGGCAAACTGGATGTGGTCGGGGAGCTCGTTTTCGGCTTCGGTGACGTCGAGTTCATGGGAGAGGTGGGTCAGGTAGACTTGCCTGGCGCGGAGTTGGCCGGAGGTGGCGAGGGCCTCGGTGAGGTTCATGTGGGTGGCATGTTCGCGCCGGTGCAGGGAGTCGATGATCAGGATGGGGATGTCTTCGAGCAGGGCTTGGCTTTGCGCGGGGATGGTTTTGACATCCGGCAGGTAGGCGATGGACGGGGCGCCGGGGTAGTCGAACCGGTACCCTTGTGTTTCGATGGATCCGTGAATGACGGGCACCGGGGTGACCGTGAGTTTCCCCAGTTGGAACGGACCGGCGGTTTCGATCGGGTCGGGTTTGACGTAGCCCCGGTAGACATTGGTGGGTAGGAAGGCCCAGTTGAACATGCGCTTGAGCTCGGCGAGGCAAGCGGCCGATCCGTAAAGGGGCAGGGGCGCGTCGCGGTGCCAGCAGAAGGCACGGAGTTCGTCGAAGCCGGTGATGTGGTCGAGGTGGGCGTGGGTGTAGAGCACGGCGTCCACCTGGGTGAGATTTTCACGCAGTGCCTGTTCGCGCAGGTCCGGTCCGGTGTCGACCAGAACGGAGAAGTCCGGCGTCTGCAGGTGGATGGACGACCGGGTTCGGGTAAGTCGTGGATCGTCCGAGCAGCAGACATTGCAGCGGCAGCCAATGACGGGGACGCCGGTGGAGGTGCTGGTGCCGAGGAAGGTAAGGGAAGTTTCAGGTTTCAAGTTGCGGAAAGCTTGGCATAATTACTCTCACACCGCCAAGGATATTGGCAAAGAAGAGATAAAAAGCATGTTAAGTTTACTGAAAATCAAGAATCTGGCTCTTGTTGATGAGCTGGAATGGCAGTTGGAGACTGGGTTGATCGGTGTTACGGGCGAGACGGGTGCGGGTAAGTCCGTCATTGTCGGGGCCCTGAAGCTGGTGCTGGGGGAGAGGGCGGATAAGGGGCTGATCCGCACCGGCGAGGTGTCATGCAGGGTGGAGGCGGTTTTTGATTTGACCAATGCACCTGTGGTGAATGCCATCCTGGAAGAGGCGGGTCTGGAGCCTTGTGATGCCGGCCAGTTGATCGTCAAGCGTGTCATCGGGCAGACGTCTAACAAGCAGTTTATCAACAATTCGCCAGCGACCCTGACCTTGTTAAAATCCCTCGGGGATCATCTGGTTGATTTGCACGGCCCTCATGACCATCAGGGCTTGCTGTCGACTGACCGGCAGCTTGCGATGCTTGATGCCTATGCGGGCGCCGTGGCGGTGGGCAAGGATTATCGGACGGCGTGGCAAGAGTGGCGTCAGAAGTCCGAGGCACTGTATGCTTTCCAGGCGGCTGGTATGGAAGGTGAGCGCGAGCTTGACCTGTTGCGTCATCAACTCGAGGAGATCGACGCCGCCCGGCCGGATGTTTCGGAGGAGGAGGAACTCGAGTCGAGCTATCAACGCGCGTCGAACAGTTCTCATCTTGCCGAATTGGCGGGTGGTGCCTGCGGGTTGCTATCCGGTGGTGACGACGGACTATTGGACCAGCTCGGATATTTACAGAAAATGAGTCGGGATTTGGAAAGGGTTGACCCATCCTTGCGGGATACGCTTGAGGGTGTTGACAAGGCGGTGCTGGAGCTTCAGGAAATGGAGCGTGGCCTGAGCGACTACCTGGGTGATCTCAGCACTGACCCTGCGGAGCTTGATCGCTTGGGCGAGCGGATCAATACACTGGAAACCTTGAAGCGGAAGTATGGCCCGCAGCTGGAGGATGTGCTTCGTCACCGCGAGCAGGTGGCGCAGCGGCTTGACTCGGTGGAAAACCGGACGGAGCACATGGAGCAGCTTCAGGCGGAGGTGGATGCGGCCCGGGTGCGGGTCGATGACCGGGGGAGGATGCTCAGCGAACAGCGTCGGAAGTCGGCACCAAGGCTGGCGAAGAATATTTCGGGTCACTTGAAGGAGCTTGGCTTTAAGCAGGCGGCCTTTGAAGTGCGGCTGATCGCGCACACCAAGCCGGAGGCCGGCGGGTTCGAGGAGGTGGAGTTTGAATTTGGTCCGAATTTGGGTGAGCCGCTGAAGCCGTTGCGCCAGATTGGTTCCAGTGGTGAGATTTCGCGGGTGATGTTATCGGTGAAAAGTGCGCTGGCCGAGCAGGATGCTACGCCGTTGATGGTTTTTGATGAGATTGACGCCAATGTCGGCGGTGAGATTGCCCGTGCGGTGGGCGAGAAGATGGCGCGCCTTGGCCAGCGTCATCAGGTGGTGGCCATCACGCATTTCCCCCAGGTGTCGGCGGTGGCCGACCATCATTTTGTGGTCAGCAAGGAGGTCGAGGACGGCAGGACCTGTTCGCGGCTCGTGCCGGTGACCGGTGAGGAGCGGATCGTTGAGCTGGTGCGCATGCTTGGCGGCGGCGGCAAGCAGGCCCGCGCCATGGCAGAGAGCTTGCTCCGGTGAGCGCGGCGAGGGGACAGTAACGTTCCCAATACCAAAGAAGGCAGGCGAAAGCCTGTTCGGCTGGCTATGGGGAGTTTCAAACCTGGAGTTTGCCGCACTACTGACGTGTCGGCTCCATCTTGGTGTTAAACAGTTCCTTGTAGCTGGATCCTTCTGCGTCGGCACTCTCCGCTTCAAGGACGTGTACTTTCCACGCAAGGCTTTCATCCATCTGGTAGGCGTGGAAGTCACCCTCGAGGGCAAACCCGTCTGAGGAGGATAGATTCGCCGTGGACCCGTCGTCGCTGAGGGTGATATGAGGGTTGTTAGGATCGGCGAATTTTCCGTTTTGGAATCTGAGGGTGATTGGGTCGCCAATTCTTTCGTTCGCTGCGTTGCGGAAAAAAATTCTCAATGCACCGGATGTGGATGCCTCGTCAAGGGTGATGGTTGCGGCGGGAACGACGGCGACCCCGAGTTTGATACCTGCTGATTGACCCGCGGATATCCAGAAGGTGGAAAACTTGCTGACGGTCGCGTATTGGCCTTTGGCGGGGAGTTCGAGAGAGCTTTCTTGCTCTAAAAAATTCTTTTGATAGAGAAACGAGTAACCCCAGATTGCGAGCCCGATCAGGATGGCGGCCAGTGCCGAGAGAGCAATTTTTTCGGTCG
>JARFRT010000169.1 GCA_029287105.1 Akkermansiaceae bacterium
CGGAAAAGGTCTCACCGGGAGCGATCGCGCTTGCTTCAGAGATGATCGAGGCCTCGGTCTTTTTCGGGGCCGAATCATCTGCAAATGGGTCGAATTGCGCACCGGCATATTGAAGGAGCGCCGCGAGGGAGGCAAAGAGTAGGAGAAGTCGTTTCATAGGAAATAGTGAATATTGGGATGCCAGGTTCCATTGAGAGCGTCCACGGCCGGCTATGTTCCCAAAAAAAATCTTATGCCAACCCGATTGGGTCGATGGAGTCGGCTTGCATGCCGTCGTCCTCCGTCGGCGGCGGTGTCGGGTCGGCGGGCGGCTCATTCAGCTTGCGCTCCCAGACATAGCGCCGGAACAGCACCTTGACGGCGGCCGTCATGGGGACAGCGAGCAGGGCGCCGATAAAGCCACCGAGTAGGAGCGACCAGAAGAGCATCGAGAAAATAACCGTCATCGGGTGCAGTCCCACCGAGTCACCAACGATTTTGGGTGCGGTGATCAGCGAGTTGATCTGCTGGACGACAAAGAAAATGGCAACCACGGCGGCGACATAGACCCAGGGGTTGGCACCAAGGAAATTGTGGTTGTCGACGTCGCCATAGTGGACGTAGGCGATGATACATGCGGGGATGAGGCAGAGGATATTGCCAATGTAGGGGATGACGCCCAGAATGGCCATGAACAGTCCGATGACCAGACCGTAGGGGAGACCGAAAAGCCAGAGGGCGATACCGACGAGTAGGCCGTCGATAAAGGCGACGAGCATCTGGCCGCGGAAGAAGGAGATCAGGTAGCCATTGATTTCCTGGAGGGTGTCGATGACCTCGTTCTTGAAACGGGAGGCTTTCAAGGGGACGTATTCGTGCCAGTGCGCCTTGATGCCCGAGCTTTCCTTGAGGAAATAATAGAGGTAGATCGGAGCCATGGCGAAGCCGAGCAGCAGGCCGAAAAACCCGAGGATCTTGGAAGTTCCCCCCCTTGCCCACGAGAGAATGGTTGCGACGATGTCGTCGGGAAGAAGTGCCGCGAGGCGCGTTTCCTCAAAAGGCACACGGGCCACCGCATCATCCTTCCCTGCCTCGATGGCTTTGGATTCAGGCGGGAGGGCCGGCTTGGGCGTGTCTCTGTCCAGCGTATCGGTTTCAGGGGCGAGCTGCGCGTTTTCCTCCTCGGCACGTTCGAGCCAGTAGGCGACCCATGGCTGCTCCTGGACGCCCGCGAGCACATTGACGATGTTCTCGCCGAGTTGCTGGCGGTTTTCCTCATTGCTGAGCTGTCCGATGATGGGGGGCAGAATCATCCATGCGAGCAGTCCGATGAGCACAATAAACGAAGCAAAGACGCCGATGACAGCCTTGAGCCGCGAGAGTCCCTTGTGCTGGAGCCAGGTGACGATGGGATCGAGCAGATAGGCGACGATCCCTGCCACGGCCAGGGGGATCAGCACCGGTTGCAGGTAACCCAGCACATGGCCGGTAAGCCAGATGAGGCCTGCAATGAGCAGCCCGATCGTGAGAATGGCGAGCCCGGTGAGGGCTCTCCAGAGAGTTTTACGTTGGAATTGAGATGGAAACCTTGGCGTCACGAATCGAAAACCTAGCGACTTGAGAGAGGAATGCGATGGTAAAATCGGGCGTTAATTCCACCCGGGGCTATTTTTTGACCTCGGCCTTGGGCACCTCCTCGAGAAGTGTCGACTGCGCGAGGTCGGACGGGGCGACGCACAGTTCGGACATCGGCAGGTTTTTCACGGAGCCATAGCGCTGTTTGACAATCTGTTGCACGGTGGGGTGTTGCAGGTTGTAGGTGCTGAACATGCGGGGTTTGCAAAGTTTCACGCCGGCGGCTTCGTTGTAGGCCTTCCAGACGAGTTCGGAACAATAGATTTTTTCGTCGGACCACTGGAAGCGGGTATCGTAGTTTTTGCCGAGCTGGGCATTGCAGTATGTTTCCGCCTTGCGGAGGACTGCGGGTGTTATTTTTTCGTCCGCATCCTTGAGTCGCATCGCGTAGAACGACTCGGGGTTGCGTGAGATGAAGTCGGCAAGTGGTGTGATGCGGACGGGCTGCACCGCCTCGATGACCATGGGTTTGTTGTCTCGGAAAAACACAAGCCCGACATGGGTCCACCGGGAGTTGGTGGCGGCTTTGACCGCTTTGCCTTGCTGACTTCCCGTTTCTTGAAAAACGATGTCGCCATTTTGCAGGATATACGGGTTATGGGTGCGTGCTTTCTGGTGGCGTTCATAGGCAAAGCCCGCCAATGCGGTTGCCAGCACGAGCAACATCGCCACAAACAGCGCCCTGTTGGAAAGAAATGCAGGTTTTTTCATACAGCTTCACCATAGCACGAATATGAATCGCGGGGAAATTGAATTTGGCGATGAAAAAATCGACGGAGGCGATGTCGGTTAAATCTGCGAGCCGATGAGTGATATCACGGCACGCGGTGGAAAGGACAGCGGGTTCCACGGAGACAGCGCCTTTTTGATTCGCCTGCATTTGAGCTTGTCCTTTTCAATAAGCTCGAGTTGTTCCCTGGCGAAGCCGGCGTCGATGACATTGACGTTGGACTCATCGTTGATGTAGAGCGAGCGCGGGTCGATGTTCGCGGAGCCAATCGATGTAAAAACCTGATCGACGACCATGACCTTGCAGTGAATCATGGAGGTTTCATACTCATAGATGTGTACTCCGGCCTTGAGCAGTTCGTCGTATTGGTAGATCGAGAGATAGCGCACCGGCCACGAATCGGTATGTTTCCAGGCGAGGATGAGTTCGACGTGGACACCGCGTTTGCGGGCGTCCAGGATCGCATCCATCATCGGCTTGTCCAGATAGACGTAGGAATTTTCAATGATGATGCTTTTCTGGGCGGAGGCCATCGCCTGCCGGTAGAGGTGGGGGATGGTGAACAATTTGTCCAGCGGAGCCGAATTGAATGCCTGGGCCTTGATCTTTCCGGTCCGGCGAAGGGGCGGAAAGTAATCGGGGCCGGCCAATGGCTTCCCCCCGGTTTTGATCCAGTTGTCATTGAAGCCATGCTGGAGCTGGGCGACGATCGGGCCCGTCAGGCGGTAATGGTTTTCCCGCCAGTAATCCGACGACTGGGCATTACCTAACCATGCATCGCCAATGCCGGCGCCCCCTGAGAAACCGACCGTGCCATCGACCACCATAATCTTGCGATGATCACGCGTATTCAGGCGTTGCGGTTGGAAAATGGAGAGCAGCGAGACGGGTTTGTAAATGTGCAGATCCACCCCCGCATCCCGCATGCGGCGGACGTTTTTTCTGCCCATGCTTTTGCCGCCGATGGCATCGAGGATCAGGTGGACCTTGACCCCGGCACGGGCGCGCTCGCAACAGGCACTGATGAAGTCGTCGGCGCAGGTGCCCTTGACAAAGGCGTAGGTCTCAAACGTGATGGTTTTTTTTGCCGTGCGAATAGCCCCGAGCATCGACGGGAAAATCTGGTCGCCATTGACCAAGGTTTCAATGTGGTTGCCGTAGGTCCAGGGCATCTTTGCCGTGGCTGCGATGGCGTCATCAAAGTGCTTGCTGCTCGTGGTTGCCGATCTCTGGACCGGATGCTCCTTGGCAATCCGCGTCCCGGGCGCGCACGCAGCCACAAGGATGGCCGTGGTGATGGCGAGTAGTGACGGAATGCGTAAGGTGGTGGCTTGCAACATGATATTCTCACAGCTTCCTATGGCGAATGGGAACAAATGGCAAGTAATAGAATGAACGATGGATTTCCCGCGGCGCATGGTCTAAGTAATGCGGCGTGGACGCAATCGTGATCAAAGGAGCCCGGCAGCACAACCTGCGCGGAATCGATGTGGAAATCCCGCGCGGCAAGCTGGTTGTCATCACCGGGCCGAGTGGGAGCGGCAAGTCGTCGCTCGCCTTTCACACACTCTATGCCGAGGGCCAGAGACGGTATGTTGAAAGCCTGAGCACTTACGCCCGGCAGTTCCTTGATCAGCTTGACAAGCCGGATGTGGATTCCATCGAGGGCCTCAGTCCGGCGATCGCCATCGAACAGCGCAGCGGGGGAATGAACCCGCGCTCGACGATTGCCACGGCCACGGAGATATACGATTACCTGCGTATCCTCTATGCGGCGGTGGGGATACCTCACGACCCGGGCACCGGCGAAAGACTGGAGAAAATGACGGCCAAAGACATCATCGATACCCTTGCTGCACGGCCCGAAAAAACAAAAATCGTCCTGCTCGCCCCCATCCCGCGTGAGGAGTCGGGGGATGTGAAACTGCTCTTGGAAAACCTGCAGCGGCAGGGGTTTGTGCGCCTGCGTGTCAATGGTGAGATGATGGAGCTCGACGAGGCCCTCGGCCAGTGGCCGGCCAAGGTGAAGCATCTCGAGGTGGTGGTGGACAGGCTGGTGGTGCGTGCTGGCGTGATGAGCCGCCTGGCTGATTCCGTCGAAACCGCCCTCAGGATCTGCGGCGGGCAAACCATGGCACTGGTCATGGAGCCGGGCGCCGATCAGTTTGAGGAGATCTCGTTTTTAACAAGCTACCGAAACCCCGCCACCGGCTTCGAGCTGCCGGCGCTGACTCCCAAACATTTCTCGTTCAACTCCCGCCACGGTGCCTGCCCGCTTTGCCACGGGCTCGGCACCGAGATGGCCTGCGATCCCAACCTCATCGTGCCGGATCCAAGTAAGTCGATTTCAGCCGGCGCGGTCGCGATTTGGAAAAGCAACAAGCGTAAAAAATCCTGGCAGGGAAAAAAGATCGAGGCCCTTGCTGCCGAGATGGGGGCGGATATTGACCAGCCTTTCGAGGAGTTGCCTGAGGCGTTTAAACAGGCGCTTTTTTATGGCGCCGACGCTGCCCAGCTTGACGCAAACAAGGGTTTTGAAGGGCTCTGCTGCACCGTCGAACGATTTTCGCGCGAAAGCAAAAGCAATGCCGTAAGGCGGAGTATGAGCCGCTTCATGGCGTCAAGCCGGTGTTCCCGCTGTCATGGACGCAGGCTGAAACCCGAGATCCTTGCGGTAACACTGGAGGCTGGGGCCGGGGCGCCGCTGGGCATCGATCAACTCGGGGCCTTGCCGGTGGAGGACGCCCTCGCGTGGTTGAAAAATGTCATCATCCCGGAAGATCGCGGCGAAGCCCTGCAGGGGGTGTTAACTGAAATCATCCGTCGCTTGCACTTTCTCGACGATGTCGGGTTGTCGTATCTAACGCTCGACCGTGCCAGCAATACCCTCTCAGGCGGTGAAGCCCAACGCATCAGGCTCGCCACCCAGATCGGCTCCGGACTGTCCGGCGTGATCTATGTGCTCGATGAACCGAGTATCGGCCTGCACTGCGCCGATAACGCCCGCCTGATTGACGCGCTGAAACGCCTGCGTGACATCGGCAATACCGTGGTGGTCGTTGAGCATGACGAGGACACCATCCGTGCCGCCGACTGGTTGATCGACATCGGCCCCGGGGCCGGGAGTCGGGGAGGCGAGTTATTGGCCGCGGGTAAACCTTCCGATGTGGCAAAAAACAAAAACTCGGTAACCGGCCGGTGGCTGGCGGGACATGCCGACCAGGCAGCCACCGCCACCGTGGGGGAAAAGCTGGGTGAGCTCACCATCCGCAATGCCCGCGAACACAACCTGCAAGGGATTGATGTTACCATTCCGCTCGGTTGGATGGTTGCGGTCGCCGGCCCCAGCGGCAGCGGGAAGGCGACCGTGATCGATGGGATTCTACGCCGCGCTCTGGCC
>JARFRT010000234.1 GCA_029287105.1 Akkermansiaceae bacterium
GCTGGGGCGCCAAAAATGGCAGTCAAGGGACATGGACGATCTACAACGACTGGTTCGACAAACACGTTTACAACATCATCGTGCACAAGCGCCACGTCCCGGCCAGGATCATGAAAATCTTCGCGGACCAACCCCGCGAACTGCCAAGCTGGTACCCCGGTGCCCGCGGGGAGTAGGCTGCGGTTTCGTTTTTTTGACCGCGAAAGAAGACGAAAGGCCGCGAAAGGAAGACTTGGGTTGCGGGCTTGGGTTGCGGGCTTGGGTTGCGGGCTTGGGTTGCGGGCTTGGGTTGCCGAGGGACAGGAGTGTCCCTCCTCCCTAGACCGCGAAGCGGGTTGACGCAGGGAGTGTCGACAACGCACGTATTCATTCCTGCCCGATGGAGGAGGCGGGAGTTTAAAACCTAAAGCTTCGCGCAAAGGCGGCGGAGCAAGGCATCCACCGGGATGATTACTTACCTTGCAGCAGTTCGACCATCGCCTTGCCCATGCCCTCACCCACATTCATGTAAGTCTCTGCGCTGCCGCCGTAGTGACCACCGCTACTTCCACTGGAGACAGGTTTCGAATAGAACACCGCGGCGCTTTCTTTGAATTCAGGGCGATCAGCGAAGGCAAACATCTTTTGAGAAAGAGTTGCGCTCTTGTCATGTTCACCCAATGTGGCACATACAAACTTGGCGTTTGGTGCGTTAAAATCCTTTTTCAGATCATTGAAAAGATAAGCCAGGTTCTTGTCGTAATTCTCGACACTCCCCTTGCCTTCAGCATTTCCCTGCCACCAGAAAAATCCTGCAACTTCGTATTCCTTAGCGCCTGGATAATAGGCAGCTAATTTTCTAAGAGCATCTTGAGCAGCGCCTACGTCTTGGTCATACTGAAGACCTGCATACCAATTTTTTCCTCTATCTGCTTTTACTTTTCTATTCGAACTCTCCGAGTCGCCTTGATATGATTTGCCATCAGCTCCAGTGCCTACCGCACTTGGTGGCAGCAGGTCCCAGCCCAGAGCACGATTGCCCACGCATGATTTCAATATGAGGACTGGCGCGTCAATAACGTGACCCAGATAATTCCCAATGCCTATTTCCGGGCCAAACTTTCCACTGCCATTACCATTTTCAGCAGTTAACCAATCATTGTGTCTTAATCCTCCCATACAGAAAAAAACATTGCGAACATCCTTCCGCACGTTCCAGGCACCTCCATCATCCACGAGATATGGGTATTTTTCTGCAGCGATTCCCTTAAGTGAGCCTGCATTTCCAAAGCCAAGCATATTGGATTGACCCATCATAATAAAAACCTGCACCGGCTTGTTCATGTCCGCCTCTTTGCCGTCTGGATCGGGAAGGGCATCAGGGAGAGTTCCCACCTTGGTGGAGCTTCCGGATTTTTGGGGAGCCGGCTCCTCTTTTTTCCCGTTTTCCTTGAGATAAGTGATATCGGCCTCGGAGAGGATCTTCTGGTTGAACTTCATCTTTTTGCCGTTGGCCAGGACCACATTAACCGAGCCGGTCTCGGCGTCGTAGGATGTAAGATCTCCTTCAAACGTTTTGGCACCGTCGGCACTGGTCCATGTTCTGGCTTGTACGCCAACGATGAGTAACGCGACGACAGCAGCGATGCCAATCCAATTTTTTCCGAGCTGGGTGAGGTATTTTTTGTTCATGGTTTTATGGATGATTGATTATCTGTGTTCCTATCATAGACAGTGGCTGATCACTATCTAATACGGCTGAAAATTTATTTTCTTACCATGGCTGCGTGATTTTGCAGCCGGGATCCCATCAGAGGCTGGAGATGTCCAAGCTCACAAGCTTCACGGGTCTGTAGAAAATGCCGGGCGGCTGACAATCATCGTCAGCGGCCCGGCATGGGTGAGTTATTGGGAGTTTTTCCGATTTACTCCTTACTTGCTGGTCTCCGTGACGGCGGTGTCGACCAACTTCTCGATCGCGGCCTTGTCCGCCCAGGCGCTGAGCTCAATGGCCTTGCTCTTCCCCTTGATCGACTTCGGAGCCGCGGCTTGGGGTGAGAGTGATGAGGCGGGGATGGTGTAGAAGAATGGCGTGTCCTTGCCGCCAAAGTGGTTTTTCCAACCGTTGGCAAGCGCGGACAGCTCGGCGCCGTAGTTGGCAGCCTTTGCTCCTTCAAACATGTTTTCGCTGCAGAGGAAAAGGATCCCCCTCAGGCTGGCGGGGCCAAACGAGTGGGTCAGGACGTTGTAGGCCTGTGAGGCATCGGTGGTGACCGCACTCGCCAGCGACGGATAAGTTCCCCACGGCACGCTATCGGGCACCTTCTTGGTGGCGATGAGCTGCGGGATGTATTCGCCCCAGAGCTTTTTCCAGTCGTTCATATAGCGTCTGGCATTGGCGTCATAGTAGTCGTTCCCGGGCTTGATCGCGGCGAGCTGCTTGTAATCGTCGCTCAGGCTGGGTGCCTCCTTGAGGTAATCATCGGCGATCCAGTGCTTGAGCTCGAGTGGCACGCTCCTGGCCTTCCTTTCGCCGGGCACTCTCACGCTTGCGGTCCCCTGCATCAGGATGATCCCGACCGGGTTGCCGGACTTGGCGGCGAGGCGTTGGCCCAGTGCCAGGGCTGGGCCGCTGGCGTCCTCCCAGAACGAGGCGAAGCGGTTGAGCGGGGTGGTCGACACGCACACGCTGTAGCGTCTGGGCCGGCTGGCCATGCCGCCCTTGGCCTTGCGTTGCATCACGCGCACGATGCCTTTGGATGCCGGATTGCCTTTCACGCCGAGGTCCAAGTTCGGGGTGGCCACATACCAGACGTCACCGATGACGATGTTTTTGGCGGCTCTTTCGTGGACGACCTCGCCGTCGATGGTGAATGTCACCTTGAGCGTCTTGGGCGCGGCGCTGGCCTTCATGGCGGGCACGACGACCTGCCACTCTTTCATGCCGGCTGTGACCGGGATGGTTTTTTCGACACCGGCGAAACTGAACTTGATAACGGCTTCGCCATCTGCCTCGTATCCCCAGTCGTGGATTGCGGACCCCCAGATGGTGACGGGCATTCCGGCCTGGAACACGGCATTGTCGCGGAACTGGGTGCTGAGCAGCGGCATCTTGCGGTAGGCGTAGGATTTACCACCCATGTTAGGATCGGGGACGATGCCGGCGATCTGGATCGGATCGTGGGGCCAGTCCTTGGCGGTCACCATTTTATGATCGTAGAAAATAAACGGGGTGGTCGGCAGCAGTGCCTTGTTGTAGAGGTTCGGCTGGAACCCGATACCGCCGGTGCCGTAGGAGACGCCGCGCGGGGCTTTGACAGCAGCAGAGGTGACGATGGCCTTGCCACCCTCGATCTTCACCGTGGCGGGATGCCAGATGCGGTCTTCGCCTGCGAGGTAGAACAGCCCCACCTTGTCGGCTCCGTTAGGGATAACCGTCGGGACGGCGACGCTCTTGGAGTTGGTTTGGGTTTCGGCGACGACCAGTCCGCCGTCGGCGTGGTCGAATTCGACGATCAGCTTGTTGCCCTCGACTTGGTAGGACTTGAACATCGGGCCGTCGGCGACGATTTTCCGGCCGTATTGGTTTTTCAGTGCGTGCAGGGCGAGGCGTTGGCCGGGGATGGCTTTGTTTTGGTAGTGGATGGCGCCTTGGATATCGATCTGGCTGGCCATGTTGGCATTCGGGATATCGCGTGCGCGCCAGGTGCCGGCGCGCATTTCAGCGGTGGTGCCGATGCTCGGGGGGACACGTGTGCTGTCCTTCTTATTACCGGGGCAGTAGAACTGGTGGAAATAGACCGGTAGTTCCGGGTTGCTCCAGAGTTGGCGCCAGCCACGGATCATGTTGTGCAGGTTGTTGTAGTAGACCATCCCTTCGTTCATGTTAGCATATCCTTGGTTCCAGATGGCGCCGCGAATGGCGCAGGGAATCACCGGGTTGAGGCGGGCGTTGAACAGCCAGGTGGCGTCGCGGTTACCGCTGAGGTTTCCCGGGGTTTTGGTGGGTATTTCCTTGGCAGGCTTGCCGTCTTTAACCAACTCGGCATTTTCCTTGATCGTGTTTTCGATGTCCTGATAGAACTTGCTCCACGCGGCTTTGTGCTCGGGCGTTGACGGGTCGGTCTCCAGGGTTTTCCGGTAGATTGCTTTGCTGTAATCGTCCTTGGCATCGACGTATCCGACACGTGGGGTCCACGCCTGGATGGCGGTCTGGCTGAACGAGCAGTTGAGGATGCCGATGGGCACGCCGAGCTCCCCATAAAGCTTGTGGGCAAAGGCGAAAGCGATGGCGCTGTAATCTGCATATTCACCGTTTTTCCATGCGCCTTCGGCGTGTTCGATCGGGTGGAGGGCAGAATAGTAATTGGTCACGGTGAACTCACGGATCGGGGCGATACCGTCTTTGTCTTCCACGGTTAAATCCTTGCAAACGCTCTTGCCGACAAGCCATTGCATGTTGGATTGTCCGGACGCCATCCAGACCTCACCGACGAGGATATTTTTGAGTGTGACCTTCTTTCCCGTACTTTCGGCGATCACCATTTCAGCGGGTTTGAAACTGGCTTTGAGCGGGTCGAGTGTAAGCATCCACTTGCCGTCATCACCCGCGGTGGCCGACTTCGTCTGGCCGGCGAATGCCGCCGTCACCTTGGTGCCCGGCTTGCTCCAGCCCCAGACGGGGACCTTCATCTGCCGCTGTAAGATCGCATTATCGGCAAAAGGTGCGCCGAGTTCGATGGCTGGCTTGGCTTTTGCCGCAGTCTTGGCTGCAGCGGAACTGGCAGCATGGACACCCAGGCTACTTGCAAACAGCACCATGAGCGCCAGCGATTTTGATTGGAGTAATTGTTTCATAATGATTGTGTGGTCAATGTGTGGGAATAAACGTCTAAAGTCGGCTCTGATACGACCCGGTTCCGGCCGGTATTTCAGCTGAACGGAAGAAAGTCGCAAGCAGGCATGGTATGCAAGTTTTTTAAAGCGCGAATGAGAGGACTTGGGTTGGGGACTTGGGTTGCTACTTCAATTTTTAACCGCGAAAAGACGCGAAAAAAGACGAAAGGAGACTTGGGTTGCGGGCTTGGGTTGCCGAGGGACAGGAGTGTCCCTCCTCCCCAGGCCCGCGAAGCGGGTTGAAGTAGCCTGTCTTACTTGGTTTTTGGAGTTTGAAACTTAAAGTTTAATGCTTACCCTCCCCTCATGTCCAACGATGATATCCGCGCGCAACTGAAGGCGCTGCTGCTTGAGAAGTCCGTCCGCACCGGTGAATTCACCCTCGCCTCGGGGAAAACCTCCGACCTTTATATCGATTGCCGGGTCACCGCCATGGATCCGGTGGGCGCCAACCTGATTGGGCGCCTTGGCTGGGAAACGGTCAAGGCCGAGATCGCCAACCGAGGGCTGGACGTCCAGGCCATCGGCGGCATGACGCTCGGTGCCGACCCGATCTCACTCGCGGTCGGCATGACCTCGGCCGCGGATGAAAAACCCCTGCAGGTCTTCACCGTGCGCAAGGAACCCAAGGGACACGGCAAGGGCAAACAGATCGAGGGAAATTTCTCGGAGGGCGACACCATCGTCGTCGTCGATGATGTCATCACCACCGGAGGCTCCACCATCAAGGCCATGGATGTCATCGAGGCGGCCGGTGGAAAAGTTGCCTTTGCCCTGGTACTGGTGGATCGCGAAGAGGGTGGCCGTGAGGCGATCGAGGCCCGTGGGGTCCCGGTCATCCCGCTGTTTTCCCGTAGTACGCTGTTGGGTTAAGTTTTAAGCTTTAAACTCCAAATACCAAGGGGGAGAAACTCCAAAACCCAAACTCCAAAAAACCAACAAGAACGGCGGGTGGTTGTTGGAAGGGCTACGCGGCTGGAAGCCACGGCCACAGGAAAAAAAATGAGAATAGAAATCATCAACACCGGAAGTGAACTCCTGCTGGGAACCACGGTTAACACCCATGGCGCCTGGATGGGTACGGAATTGATGAAGCATGGTTTGCGGGTGCAGCGGCAGACCACGGTGCCCGATGGCCCGGCCATCATCGAGGCACTGTCCGAAGCGATGTCGCGCAGTGATGTCGTGATTGTCACCGGCGGCATTGGCCCGACCAGCGATGATATTTCGCGCGAAGCCGCTGCGGTGGTTCTGGGTGTTGAGCTCATTGAGGACGAAGCGGCGCTACGCTCGCTCGAAGCCTTTTTTGCCCAACGCAACCGTCCCATGGCCGAGGACAATCGCAAGCAGGCGCTCAACCCGGTCGGGGCCGATGTCCTGCCCAACCCGCACGGCACAGCCCCGGGCGTTTATGCACCTCCCCGCATGAGTGGCGACCGCCTCTGTGCACTCTTTCTTCTGCCCGGCCCTCCCGGGGAAATGAAGCCGATGTTTCACGCCGAGGTGCTCCCAAGACTCTGCGCACTCGCCGATGTTTCCGGTGAACACCATTTGGAAACCCTGCGCTTCACCGGGATTGGCGAGAGTGATTTTCATGCGCAGCTCGACGCAAAACTTCTCGCCATCCCGCAATTGGAGATTGGCTACTGCGCCCGGCCTGCCGAGGTGGACCTCCGGTTGATCGGGCCCCGCGCAAGCATCGAACAGGCGACGCTATTGGCTCTGGATGCTTTTCCGGAGGAGTGCTTCAGCACCAAGGGCGAGTCACTGGAGGAGGTGGTGGTGCGGAAGCTCACCGCCCAGGGGAAAAAGCTCGCTCTGGCGGAGAGCTGCACCGGAGGGCGTATCGCCAGTCGTATCACCGACGTCTCCGGAGCGTCCGCCGTTTTCACCCACGGCTATGTGACCTATGCCAATGAGGCCAAGCGCGATATGTTAGGTGTCCCGGAAGAACTTCTGTCGACTCATGGCGCGGTCAGCGAGCAGGTTGCCATCGCCATGGCGCAGGGGGCCCTCAACCATTCGGGTGCCGATATCGCGTTATCGGTAACCGGCATCGCCGGCCCCACCGGCGGAACCGAGGAAAAACCGGTGGGCACCGTCTGGCTCGGACTGGCCACACGCGGCACATGTTTCGCCATTCAAAAGCTCCATACGCACGGCCGCGAATTCTTCAAGCAGGCGACCAGTCAAAATGCCCTGGATATGATCCGGAGAGAGCTGATCAAAGAATCCGGCTGTCCAGGTTAAACACCTGCCCCGAGGTATGGGGTAATTGGTGGTGCAGGAAGTCGATAAACCGCGCCACCTTGTCTGGCGTGTTGAATCGGCCTAACACATGCCGACTCAAGCTCGCCGCCTTGACCTCATCGGACAATCCTTGGGTCATTTTTGTTTCCAAAAAGCCGGGCAGGATGGCATTCACCCGCACGTTGCGCGGCCCGAGCTCTTGCGCCAGGGATTTCGTCACCCCTAACAATGCAGACTTCGCCGCGGCGTAGTTCGCCTGACCCGACGGCGGATGGATGGCAGAAAAACTCGCGATGAATACCAGGTGCCCGACGCGGCGCTTCATCATCCCGCGCGACACTTCGCGGGCACAGAGAAAAGCCCCTTTCAGGTTTGTTTCCATCACCTTGTCCCAGTCGGACTCATTCATCCGGGCGAGCGGCTTGTCGATGGCCAGACCCGCGTTGCAGACAAGCAGGCTGACATCGCCGGCGTCCGCGAAATAGCTTTTCACTCTGTCGGCGGAAGTTACGTCGAGTTCCTCTTTTCCGGGTGCCAACACATCCATCCCCGCTGTGCGCAGGCTCCGGGTGATCGCCTGGCCGAGGCCACCAGCCGCGCCCGTGATGATGGCTTGGGGGGCAGACATAGTTAAGATGGGTAAAAGCGGGCACGTATCTCCGCTTCACGGGAGCCGGGGTGGGCGGCTATGGCCACCCTCCTCAGACCAGCATCAGAGCCGGGTTCTCGATGAGTTTTTTCACCTCGTTGATGAACTTGGCACCGACCGCACCGTCGACCACGCGGTGGTCGCAGCTGACACCGATATCCATGCGCATGCCGGGAACGATCTGGCCGTCCTTGACGACGGGTTTTTCCACGATGGCACCGACGCTCAGGATAACCGCCTGCGGCGGGTTGACAATGGCATCAAAGCTTTCGATCCCCCATGCCCCGAGATTGGAAACGGTGACCGTGCCTCCGTCGAACTCATTCGGGAGCAGTTTCTTGTCGCGTGCACGCACGGCGAGGTCTTTTACTTCCTGGGAAATCCGCAGCATCGACTTGTTCGCCGCGTCCTTGATCACCGGGGTGACCAGGCCGTCGTCCACGGCCACGGACACTCCGATCTTCGCATACTGGACAATGCCTGTCTCTTATACACATCTGACGCTGCCGACGAGGTGTCAC
>JARFRT010000030.1 GCA_029287105.1 Akkermansiaceae bacterium
GGTCTGGTCATCGCCGTAGCCGAAGTAGTGGCTCCAGTACCACGAGTCGTAGCGGCGGTGGTCGCCGAAGAGGAAATCCCGGAATTTGTCCGGGTAAAAGCCGGTCTGGGTCGCGTCGAAAAACCATTTTACGGTGCCTTCTTTGACAGGTTGTCCTTGGTAGTAGCCGGCCTCGAGATTGAGCGTGATGCTTTCGTCACCAGGGCGGCTTGCCGGTATGCTCGATGTGACCTCGTACGCGTTGCGGCGGAACTCCTGGACGTTGAAGGAGTGATGGAAGATGCGGTAGCGGTCGGTGATCCAGCTGTCTTCGTCACGGTGTGCCGGGTCCTCGGGGAAGATGAGTTTGGCTCGGAAACGTCCGACGGTTTCCGCCGGCAGGCTGAGCGAGTGGTCGAACGTGCCGTTGCTGGAGAGGGTGATTTGCTGGTCGACAAGCACCCGTGACGCGCTGTCGCTGATGATGAGTTGCGCCGTTTTCCCCGGGTTGAGTTCCACTTGGTTATCGAGGAAGCGGCGGGCAATGCCCTTGAGTTGGACGGTTTCGCCGGGCCGGTAAAGGTTGCGGTCGGTGAACATGAGCACGCTGCGTTTCCAGCCTGCAAGGTGGTTCCAGTCGACGTCCACCGGGAAGCGCCACAGTGACACGGTATCGAGCGTGTTGTCGAACGGGATGATGTAGCAGTCGCGGCCGCGGGTGGCGCGCAGGTGGCGTGCGGCTTGGTTGCGTGGGATGCGCGCGATGCCATTGGCATCGGTCGATACGGAATCGGCGGGTTGGGCGTCTTCATTGAATACCTGAAGTCGGACATCGGGCAGGGGTTTTCCGGTCTGACAGGAGAAGGCATAGATCAGGGCCTCCTTGTCGTTGATTTTCCAGCACAGGCCGATGTCGGTGAGTTGGACAAACGACTGGGCGACACGGTTTCCGCCACGGGCGCCGTCCTTGGCGGTTCCTTCGATGGAAATGAAGAACGAGGTGGTGTGCTGGCTCTGGGGAAGGACTTCATTCCAATCGAGGGCGAGGTCGCGTGAGGTATCGATCTTGTTATCGAGGAAGATGGTGCGGTCGTAGATGGTTTTTCCGTCGATTAACGAGTAGGGCATCGGGTGTTCCGGGTTGATGTCTTTGTTGTTGTGACCGTTGCCTTTGTAGTGGCGGTACCCTTGCATGGTACGCACCACCTGATCGGGGGTGAGTTGTTTGACCCGTATCCGGGTGGATGCGATGTTGACGGTTTCGATGCCATAGAGGCGGTTGCCGTTGGCGAGTTGCGCTGAGTCGAAGGCGGGTAGGGCGAGGCCGGTGGGGACAGTTTTGAATTGAATTTTCTTGGTCTGGCTTCGGTTCAGCGCAAGGCCGTTGCTTGAGGTTAGTGCCCGGTTGATGGAGACGGTCCATCTGTCGTGTTCTCGCAGGTCGCCGTTGATCATGACGGTTTTCCCGAGCACCTTGTAGCGCGCATTTTTCACGGCAGGCGAGCATTGGATCAGGGCGGCGAGTTGATCCTGACTCATGGTGGTGGGGATGTAGGCATTGAATGTGAGATTGATTTGCCGGGGTTGGTTTGCGGCGATGTAGGCATCTACGGATTTGAGCTCAAAGGGGTCGACGTCGCCAATCCAGATATTGCGACCGGCACGGTCGACGGCGGTTTGGGATGCGTTGGTCAGGTTTTTGAGCACATTCAGGTACCATTTGTCGCCGACGGGCAGGGGGGCGATCGGGCTGACCATCACTGCGTTCGGGATCGGGGTGGTCAGGTCGTTGCCAGGAACGGCTTTTTTGCCGGTGTGCGCGGTGGTGTAACGTTGCTGCCATGTGCTGCCCAGGTAGTAGGTGGATTTAATGTCGCCCCAGGTGGCGCGGCGGATACTGGCGGCTACCTGTTTTCCGTCCTTGTTCCTGAATACAAAAAACGGGGCGGCATTCTGGACATCGATACTGTCGTTGAAGTAGACGTAATAGCTGGGCTGGCGGGTGTAGCTGGTTGATTGGGAGCGGCGGCTCGAGCCTTGGACGCGGAAAGGTTCGGCCGCGATGGTTTTCAGTTTGACGGACGGGAGTGCGGTGCCATCGCGGAAGGTTTGGCCTTGGCTGATTGAAAATGAGTAGGAGGCGCCCATTACGGGGGCTTCCGAGGGGATAAACCGTGCGATGTTGGCGGCTCTCCAGTGGATCGAGCCCTTGAGCGCCGGCTGGATTTTGAGAAGATGGTTGGCTGTGGTCTGGTTAACGGTTTGATCGGTGACGACGGCGCGATCGAAAATGAGTTCAATGGTGGATTCAGGGCATAGCTGGGGGGTGCTGACCCGGAGGGTTGTGGCGGCCTGAAGCCAAGCAGGAAGGGTGAGCGCTAGTGCGAGGAGAGTTCGGATGTACATTTTCATGGTCTTTGCAGGTTGGGGGGTGTTAGGACGATGGGACGAGGACAGGTTTGGGGCAGGGTAATCGAGGATGGGCAAAAAATCCAATCCATTCTATGAGCCTACGACGGATGATTCTAATTTTATTTCAAATTGATTGCGATAAAAATGTGGATTACCGGCCGATCTGACATGAAACCCCACGAAATGAGCAATCCTTGCGCTTGCATGGTGGAGGGTCGGAGCTAATGTCGCCGCCTGTGATGAACCAGCCACTGACAATTGCCGACCGTATCTTTAGCTCTCGTTTGATGGCGGGAACCGGGAAATTTGCCTCCAATACACTGATGCGTGACACGCTTGCCTCCAGTGGCACTGAAATCGTGACGGTGGCGCTGCGCCGGGCTGACCTGACCGGTGGCGACGACCCGCAGGCGGATATTTTGAAATTCATCGATCCCGGGAAATACCTGGTGCTGCCGAATACCAGCGGCGCGATGAACGCGGATGAGGCGGTGCGTCTTGCCCGACTCGCGGTAGCGGCCGGATTGCCGAAATGGATCAAACTGGAAATTCATCCCGACCCGACCTACTTGCTGCCGGATCCCATCGAGACCTTGAAAGCTGCCGAGATTCTGGTGAAGGAGGGCTTTGTGGTGTTGCCCTATATCAATGCCGACCCGGTGTTGGCGAAGCGGCTACAGGAAGTGGGGACGGCTGCGGTCATGCCGCTGGGGGCACCGATTGGCTCCAACAAGGGGGTGGTCACCCGCGATCAAATTCGGATTATTGTCGATCAAGCGATTGTGCCGGTGGTGGTCGACGCGGGCTTGGGCGCACCGAGTCATGCGGCCGAGGCGATGGAGTTGGGGGCGGATGCGGTGTTGGTCAATAC
>JARFRT010000301.1 GCA_029287105.1 Akkermansiaceae bacterium
CAACCTGTTCCTCTCCTACTCCCATGTCGCCCACGACTGCCAGGTTGGCAACCACTGCATTCTTTCTAACAACGCAACGCTCGGAGGCCACTGCAGGGTGGGTGACTACGCCATCATTTCCGGCCTGTCCGGCGCTCATCAATTCTGCAACATCGGCGAACATTCCCTCATAGGGGGCTGCACCAAGATCGTGCAAGACGTCCCCCCGTTTACCATCGTGGATGGTAACCCCGCCATCGTCCGCAGCCTCAATCAGGTCGGCCTGCAACGCCGTGGGTTCAGCAAGGATACGCGCCACGCGTTGAAGAGCGCCTATAAAAAACTCTTCCTCAGTAAAAAGGACAACCTGGCCGAACGCACCGACCAACTCGCCGCCTCGGAGTTAGCAAAGGACGTCCATGTGGCGCGTCTCATCGAGTTCATCCGCGGCAGCGAACGCGGCGTAATTCGCTAGGGAGTCGCATCAAAATATCCGGCACAAGTTGACGCCGGATATGTGTTCACCCTCAGCCAACCCGCTCAGAAAACATCAACGTGCGGGGGCGGGCGACCTCAATAATTGTCGTGGAATAGTATTGTCATATCTACATCTTTCGGCTAGATTAACACCGCTATGAAAAAAATATTGTTCCCCACACTAATCGGGCTTGCATTAGCTGCAACAGCGCAAGCCGGTCCCGAGCCCATGCCAGCCGGCAAGGAAATCATCCCACCACCTCCACCATCCTGCCTTTGGTCATGGTTCGCTGGAGGCTCCGTTGGATATGTCAGCGGCGACTGGGACGAAGAAATCTACGCCCTCCACATCGGCACCGAGCGCAAGTGCCAGGGTGATAGTTGTTCGCATGCCTTCTTCCTCGAAGTCGGCTACACTGAGAAGGAGGAGTCGGACCAGTACTATGATGGCGACTCCACGCAGCCAGGTACGCCCGGCATTGCAAGCTTCGACGCCTACCGCATCAAGCTCCATGCCGAGATCATCCCGATCACACTGAACTACAAGTATGAGTGTGCCCTGACAGGCAGCTTGAACTGGTACTTGGGAGCAGGTGCCGGTATCGCCCTCGTCGACCTCGATGCCAGCGTTGGTAAGTCGTCTACGTCATGGGATGACACCACCTTCTATGCCCACATCTTCGCGGGTATCGTCTACAATGTCAGCGAATCCTTCGAAATCACCCTCGGAGCGCGCTATCTCATCATGGACGACCCCAGCCTTACCGGGTTCAGCCCCCTCGACAACGCCGTCTCGCTCGATGGCGATGCCCAGGTCTCGGTCGGTGCCCGCATCAACTTCTAGGAATCGCTCCGGTTCCCACCAACCCTAACAGCCCGCTTGGATTCATTTCCAAGCGGGCATTTTTACGCTTTGGTAAGACGCGATCCAATGACGGCGATGACCACCCATAAAATCATCAGGAAAGCGAACCAGTCTCCCGCCGCCGCGTAGAGCGTCACGGGGCCATGCACCGGCGCATAGGCATGCCCGTACAGGCTGGCGCGCACAAAGTGATTTCCGTTCCCGTCCTCGACCACCTGACGCTGGCCCGTCACCGGATCCCTCAGGCTGCCGGTGACGGAAACAATGCCACTCACCCCGGTATTGGCACTGCGCACCATGGGACGGCGCAACTCAATAGCCCGGAATCTGGCATTTGCCATGTGCTGGGCAGCGGCTTCGCTCTGCTTAAACCAACCGTCGTTGGTCACGTTGATGATCATCTGCGGCGCCGGTCGCACAAACTTGCGGGTCAAGCGGCCCACCGTATCCTCAAAACAGACACTCGGGATCAACTGCACCTCGCCGTCTCTCACATCTACGACCATCGGTTCGGTCGATGTCCCGGCATCAAAGTTGCCGGAAAAATCAGCGCCCGCAGAAAACTTGAAAATCTCTCCGAGAAATGGAAGCCGATCCACAAAGGGGATGTATTCGCCAAAGATCACCAGATGGATTTTTCGATAGGTCTGGATACTTTGTTCCAACGCTCCGTCCGGAGCAACAACCGCCATGCTGTTGTACTGCCGCCCACCCTCTTTCCACTTGACCAACGCGTCGTCGTGACGGGCCTCGAACTCGTTCATCCCCGCGATGATTGAAAAATTTCCCAGAGGACGGATTTCATTTTCTAACAAATGTGCCGTGTCGCCGTAGATATAATGGTGCTTCTCACCCTCGACAAAAAGCAGCGGGTTGGGCACCGCACTTTCCGGCCAGATCACCAGATCAGGTTGTTTCATTTCAACAACATCCCGATCCACATTCGCCTGTAACAACTCCACGTTCGAGTCCTCAAGCTCCTTGATGGCGGCCTCGGTTGAGTCCGAGTAACCTTGGAGAATATCAGCCACAGATCGCGGGTCCCATTTGATGTCCTGCGGGATGTTTTCCTGAATAAGAAGCACTCGAACGCGCTCAGTCTGCCAACTCCCGACGTCCTTGATGCGCCAGACGCCATAGCAAAAATGCACCGCCAGCAGGAGTGCCGCCACACTGAAGTCAAGACGCGGCCTGAGCTTACCGGAGGCCACCTCACCCTTGATCCTGCTGGCCGACTGCACCAGCACCGCACTCATAAAGACAGGCAAAAACGCAAGCCCTGTCACCCCCACCAAATCAGCCGCCTGCGCTAACACAGGGGTGTCGTGAAACGCAACCCCAAGGCCATTCCAGCCAAAGCCGGTAAACACCCAACCACGCAACCACTCGACGCCCACCCAGGCCGCCGCATTAATCATGGCAAACCGCAGTGAGCAGATGGACTCATTGAGCACACCACCTAACAATCCACTCTTCTTTTGCGTCGCTTCCTTTTGGGCAATTTTTTGCTGGATGGCACCGACCGCTGACCGGCCTGCCTGGCGACCGCCACGCTTCCTCCACGGATTGCCAATACTCACGGCGATCGCCCCCCAGAGTCCAAAATAAAGTGCCAGAAATGCCGCCATCACCATGCCACCCAGACCGCTCACCGTCCATAGCCACTTCAGGTTCAGCAGCCAAAAAGCAAAGCCGGCGCAATAACCAATACCAAATCCGTAGCGTTTGCTTCGTCCCCGCCAAATGGCAGGAAAAAGTGGCAGCATCCAGACCCAGACCATGCCGGAAAGGTTCCATCCGGGAAAACACATCGCCAACAGCACCCCACTGATGAGCGCCGCTAACAGAGGCCAGACGGCCCGGATACTGATACCTGAAATCATCATACGGATTTATGCCATCCGTTGCTTGGCATCGGACTCGAGTGCTGACCACAGGCCATCAAGGGCGCGAGCCACCTTGGCTTTGCTGGCTTGCAATTCCTCGGTGGGCGCATCCTTACCAAAGAGATAATACTTGATTTTAGGCTCGGTGCCCGACGGCCGGACGGCACAGGAACGGCCGTCCGCAAGCTCGATGATAATCATCCCCTCCTTGGGCAGGGCATCACCTTCAGCATCTTCATGATCACCCTTGGAAAAATCGCGCACGCGGGTGACGGCGGCCCCATC
>JARFRT010000303.1 GCA_029287105.1 Akkermansiaceae bacterium
AGTCTGGAAGTCTTGAAGTCGGGTTGTTAGGAGCGTTTGGCGTTGAGGATGGCACTGGTGCTGAGCAGGCAGGCCGTGATGATGGAGGCGAAGTAGACAAGGTCCTGGATGCGGACGGCACCGCGGAGCAGCGGCTGGTAGTGGTCGAGCACGGCGGTGGAGACGATGGCGTCGGTGGTGGTCTCGGAGAAGGTTTGGGCGAAGACGCGCACGACATGGTCGAATCCGATGACGACCAGAAGCACGCAGATACTGCATGAGATGATGAGGCAGGATACCTGGTCGCGGGTGAAGGCTGAGATCAGGCAGGTGATGGCGAGGAAGGTGCAACAGACGAGGAAGCTGCCGATGTAGCCGGAAAAGATGGTCAGGTTATCGGGGTTTCCCAGGGTGTTGACGGCCATGACCATGGGGTAGGTGAGCAGTAGGGCGATGAACCAGACGACGACGGCGGCCAGGTACTTGCCGAGGATGGCGGACCAGATGGTGGTGGGGAAGGTGCCGAGCAGTTCGATGGTGCCGCTGCGTTGCTCGTCCGACCAGAGACGCATGCCGAGCGCGGGGGCCAGCAGCATGAAGATCCACGGGTGCCAGAAGAAAAACGACCACTCGAGGTTGGCGTCGCCGGTTTGGATGAAATTCCCCAGCGTAAAGGTGAGGAAGAGTGACATGAAGAGGAAGATACAGATCACGGCATAGGCGGTGGGCTGGGTGAAGTAGCTCTTCAGTTCGCGTTTGAAAATGGTGAACATTGAATCGGTGGTAGGTTGGCAGTGGACGGTAAGCGGTGGGCTGTAGTTGGTGTGGGCGGTGGCGCGCGCTTGCGTTACTGCCTACTGGCCACCGCTTACAGACTACCGATTTTCGGTTTCGTGGGTGGTGAGGTTGCGGAAGAGGTCCTGGAGGGAGTTGGTGCCGGATTGTTGGCGGAGTTCGGCGGGTGTGCCGTCGGCGACGATGTTCCCTTGGTCGATGATCAGGGCGCGGGTGCAGGCGGCATCGACTTCTTCGAGGATGTGGGTGGAGAAGAGGATGGCTTTGGTTTCGCCGAGGCGTTTGATGAGCTGGCGGACTTCGTGTTTTTGGTTGGGGTCGAGGCCGTCGGTGGGTTCGTCCAGAATGAGCACGTCGGGGTCGTGAATCAGTGCCTGGGCGAGGCAGGTGCGGTGGCGGTATCCCTTGGAGAGGGTGCCGATGGATTGGGGTGCAACATTTTGCAGGAAGCAGGTGTCGATGGCCGCTTCGACCGCGGCTTTGCCTGCCTTGCCGTGGAGTCCGCGCATGGCGGCGCAGAATTTCAGGAAATCGCGCACGGTCATATCGTTGTAGAGTGGGGCTGACTCCGGCAGGTATCCGATGTGGCTTTTGGCGTGTTTCGGGTGATCAACGACCGAGGTGCCGCAGATGCTGGCGTCGCCGCTACTCGGGGAGATAAAGCCGGTGACCATGCGCATGGTGGTGGACTTGCCCGCGCCGTTAGGTCCGAGAAATCCCAGGACTTCTCCTTTTTCGACAGTGAATGAGAGGTTGTTGACGACTGTTTTGGAGCCGAAGTGTTTGCTGAGATTGCTGACTTCAATCATGATTGGGAATGGGTCTGCCCGAAGTCGCTCCGGAACAGTAACTCCGAACTTTCTACATGCTGGTGATAATTCAAGCGTAAAATCGTGAACCTGCAGAACTGGGTCGCCGCAGATGAATTAGGCCAGTTTTTAGTTGCTGGAGGAATACACGAAAAAGCAGGATATGCATAGCCTAGGATTGTTCTCGCCGAGCAATATATGCACAGTTGGACTAGTGTGCACGCGGTGTTATAACAAATAACCGCACACATAATCATGTTACATGAACCGGCCGCTCCGGCGGAAAAAGACAAGGCCTCCAAATGGAAGGCTAATTTGGGTCTCAAGCTGTTCTTATTATACAGCCTAACTTATATCGCCTTTGTCGGGCTCGCCGTGTTCTCGACCGAGTCGATGAAAACGCCGGTCCTCGCTGGTGTCAACCTCGCGATCATCTTCGGAACTTCTCTGATCATTTTCGCCATCATCCTAGGTGTTGTCTACAACCATTACTGCACCAAAAAGGAAGATGAAATGAACAAGAAGGGGGAGGCTGAGTAATGAACTATACAGCTAATCCGATCGCTATCACCATCTTCCTTGCTTTTGTGGGGCTGGTGTTAGGTATGTCTTTCTACTTTGCCCGCAAGGCAAAGTCAGCCGAGGGGTATTTTGCGGCAGGTGGAAATGTCCACTGGTTTGTCAACGGTATTGCCTTCGCTGGCGACTATCTTTCCGCAGCCTCTTTCCTAGGCATTTGTGGACTCATCGCCACGATGGGTTATGACGGTTTCCTCTATTCTGTCGGCTATCTGGCCGGGTGGATGGTTGCCCTCTTTGTAGTGGCCGAGCCGATGAAGCGTTTAGGTAAGTATACCTTTACGGATGCACTGGATGCCAAGTTCAGTTCGAAAGGTATCCAGCTTATGGCAGCCATCAGCACATTGGCAGTCTCACTCTTTTACCTGATTCCACAGATGGTGGGAGCGGGAGTGTTAGTGACTCCATTGTTAGGAATGCCTCACTGGGTCGGGGTGATTATGGTGGGGGCTATTGTGATCACGATCGTGGCCACCGCCGGCATGACCTCCACCACCTACGTCCAGTTTCTCAAAGGCGGCCTGCTTATTATCTTTTCGACCGTTCTCTCTGTGATGGTTCTGAATAAGGGACTGACCACGGAGCCGCGGGAGGAAACGTTCTTCCCTGAGAACATCAGTGCGGCCGACGCCCTACAGGGAAAGGCTGAGGGGTATAGTTTCCTGAAGACAATTGACGACGAAAAATCCGGCCTCATCTTTGTGAAGCTAAAAAAAGACGGTGTCGCTGGCTGGTGGATACAAAAAGGCGATGTGCTTGAAGAGGCTCAGTCGAAGACCATCACGGCTGTTGGCGAAACTCTCTACAATGGTGCGCCTATGGAAGACAATAAATTCAAGTCCGTTGGGTATGTGTCCAAGTTGGTTGACGAGGACGGTAACGAGATCAAGGAGACCGGCAGCGTTGGTATCTTTGAAT
>JARFRT010000346.1 GCA_029287105.1 Akkermansiaceae bacterium
GTGTGGAGCTGTTTCTCAATGACAAGTCACTCGGGGTCAAAAAATTCACGCCGAAAATGGATATGCACCTTGAATGGATGGTTCCCTACGAGGCGGGTGAGTTGAAGGCGGTGGCGAGCAAGGATGGTAAAGTGGTGGCTACCACCGTCAGGCGTACGGCTGGGCCAGTTGCCCAATTCACCTTGGAAGCGGACAAAACAAAGCTGGATACCAGAGGCCGTGACCTTTCCTATGTCACCGTGCGCCTGCAGGATAAGGACGGCAACTTTGCGCCCAAGGGCGCGCGCTGGGTGTCCTTTGAGATCAAGGGGCCCGGGCGCCTGCTGGCAACGGCCAATGGAGATCCTCTCAGTCATGAGAGTTTTCAGGGGATTTCCGTCAAGGCATTCAATGGCATGGCCTTGGCGATTGTCGCCCCGACGGGTGAGGAGGGTGAGATCATTGTGAGAGCCCACTGGTCGCACATGCGCTGGGCAAACCCGGTCGAGGTCAAGCTGACTGCGCGCGCCTCCCCATAGAGACCCAAGCCGGAACCCCGAACCGTGTTCCTGCTCATACGCCATGAATCATTGCCTTCTTACCCTCCTTGCCGTTAGCCTCATTCCCGGCACGCTTATGGGGCGGACGGCTGTTTTGCAATTTGTCATCTTACCCGGGGGGGGCGACACCGGGCCCATTGAACTGCTTACCGGAAAAGGTGAATCCATCACCATCGAAGCCTCAAGTCAGGAAGTATCCAAGCCCTATCGCGTTGATCGACGCGGGCAATGGACCGTTGGGAAGTTTGAGAGTGCCGCAAACGGGATCCGGAAATTCACCGAGTATGGATCGGCAAAGTCGCTAGCAACCCGCCATCAACTGGTCATTCTCATCCGCATGGGAAGCACCCATGCCGATGGTTTTAAAGTCATTGTTGCGGGTAATGGGCTTGTCCAGTTCGGTGGGGGTGCCTATCTCCTGGTTAATGGCTCGGACAAGGATATTGGTGCCAGGCTCGGTGCCGAGGAGTTAACCATCGCTCCCGGCGAACATGGCATTGTCAAACCCGAGGCCGCAGCAGGAAGAGGTACGTGCCACGTCCAGTTCAGCTACCGCAAGATGGACAAAATGAAGCCGTTCCTGAGTACTAATTGGCCCGTAAACGCAAATACACGTGGCCTGATCTGTTTCCACACCGACCCCGAGACCAAACGTCTTGGCATCCACTCGATCCGTGATTTTGTGAAATAAGTTTTGTCCTGTAGATTCGATCATGATTGATTGGATTGTGCACGTTCTTCGAAACCCCCACGAGAACCTTCATTTGCTATGAGTTTACACGCCCAGCTAACGCCTGAAGCCCAAGCCCGGCTTCACTCCCAGCAAAGAAACTCGACGATCACCAGTGTCATCATTTCAATCCTGATGGTGGTCTTGCTCGGGCTGGCGCTGCTGTTGATCCTACTTCCTACGACCGATACTTACACGCCTGAAGTTGTTGCGTATCAATCCGGTGCCGAGGAAAAGAAGACGGTGCAAAAGCCAAAGATCAACAGGGCGGTGGAGAGAAAGCCGTCCTCTCCCTCATCAGCGATGGCCAAGGTGATTGCGAGTAATACGGTCTCGGATATCGCCATTCCTGTACCACAAGACGTGGTGCCAATTGAGTCGATGGATTATGGCAATGGTGATGATTTCGGGCAGGGTTGGGGGGATGAGGATTGGGGGACGGGCGGCGGCACGACTTTTTTCGGACAGACGATGGTTGGCGAGAGGATTCTATATATCATCGACTACTCGGCGTCGATGCGCGGGGCGCGGGAACAACTGATGCGCGCCGAGTTGGCGGATTCGGTGTCGAAACTGCCAGCAGGGAAACAGTATCAGATGATCTTTTTCGCCGGGCCTGCATGGGTCGCCGGTGATGAGGTAAGCCTGGCCAAAGGGGGAGTGGCCAAGGTGAAGGCCAAAGGTGGCAAGACGTACCAATGGACCGGCAAAGGGGCGACGAATTGGACCTGTGCCGGCAATCTCAATCAGCCGCAATGGCTGGACGCGACCGACCCTGTGGTCAAAAAAAGCATCAAACTCATTCAAACGCACAAGTTGGTCTACGGGACGGTCTGGAGTAATCCGCTCGAAATGGCATTTTCCATGGACCCGCTGCCCCAGGTGATCGTCTTTATGACGGATGGCATGGCCGGACCGGAATCCCGACCGACGGCAGAAAAATTCGCGCAGCTGGCAAAAGAGAAGGGGGTGTTGATTAACACGGTCGCATTGATGCAGCCGAAGGCAGCCAGAGACATGGCTGCGCTGGCCAAACCCACCGGGGGGAAGTTTTCGTTGATCGATGAAAACGGCAAGAAGGTGGACGTTAAGGATGTCAAGAACCCGCCTAAGAAGAAGGGCAAAAAGAAAAAGAAGTAGCGAAGTGGGAAGCGTAAAAACAAGCGAATCGCGAATCAGCAGTGGTGGTGCAATCTCGCCAGAAAAGCCGGGCAGGGTGTTTTTTTGCCACCACATTTACGGTACTCACACGACCCACGGCACTTGCTTTTGAACGGCGAGGGGGTCACGCTGCCTGTGCAAGGCGAAAATATCCTAACAACTTAATCATGAAAAAACTATATCCTATCATCCTAGCCAGCGCGGCCTTGTTGTGCCCGCTTAATGCCGCACAAGAATCGATGCCGAACGTCATGCTCATCGCGGTGGATGACCTGAACGACTGGATTGGCTGCCTGGGTGGGCACCCGCAGGCGAAAACACCGAATATGGACCGTCTTGCCGCGCGTGGTGTCCTGTTTGCCAACACGCATTGCCAGTCGCCGGTCTGCAACCCGTCGCGGGCCAGCATGATGACCTCGCTTTACCCGAGCACTTCCGGGATTTATTTCCTGTCCCCCGACCTTTCAAATTCTGCTGTCTCGCGGGAAAACACGCTCATGCCGCTAAGGTTTCAGCAGGAAGGATATCACGTCACAGGAGCGGGGAAGTTGTTTCACGGCCAACAGAACACCAAGTATTTCCCAAACTACGCCGGGTCGTTCGGCGGATTTGGGCCGCTGCCGAAAAAGAAAATCGGCCCCTTCCCGGGCCACCCCTTGTGGGACTGGGGTGCCTACCCTGAGCGCGACGACCAGATGCCGGATCACAAGATTGCCGCCTGGGGTGTAGAGCAGTTGCAAAAGAAGCATGACAAGCCGTTGTTCCTGGCCACCGGGTTCTATCGCCCGCACGTCCCGCAATACGCACCTCAAAAGTGGTTTGACCTCTATCCGCTCGCGACGCTTCAATTACCCAAAGTTGCCAGTCAGGATCTCAAGGATGTGCCGCAGTATGGAGTCAACATCACCCGACTCAAGCACATCGCACCCACCCTCGAATGGGTGCAGGAAAAAGACGAGTGGAAACCGCTGGTGCAGTCGTACCTCGCCTGCGTCAGCTTTGTCGACCACCAGGTCGGCAAGGTTCTGGATGCGCTGGACCGGAGTCCGAACAAAGACAACACTTACATCGTGCTCTACACCGACCACGGGTTCCACCTCGGCGAAAAAGAGCGTTTTGCCAAACGCAGCCTCTGGCGCGACGGTACGCGGACGCCCATGATCATTGTCGGGCCTGGGGTCGCCAAGGGGAAAAAGTGTAGCAAGCCGACCCAACTGCTGGATATCTACCCGACCCTGCTTGAGTTGACGGGGCTTAAGTCCGACCCGAGACACGAGGGCAACTCACTGGTGCCACTGCTGAAAAATCCGGAGGCGAGTTGGCCGCATTACGCTCGAACGAGCTTCGGCCCCGGTAACTACGCCATCGTCTCCGAACGCTTCCGTTTTATCCAGTACAACGACGGGTCCGAGGAGTTCTACGATCTTAGTAAGGATAGCCACGAGTGGAATAATGTGGTTAAAAATCCTGAATACGCTGAAATCGTACGGCAGCACCGCCTCCAGATCCCACAATCACGCCACCCGATACTCGGCAAGAGGTCGACCGGTCACCAGTCCTATTCCGCAACCGAGGCGCTGAAAAAATAGCGTCATCCATCACGCGATTTTCCACCAAGCATCTATCCATGAAAAAACTAACAAAGATCATTGTTTTGGCACTCTTGCTAGGAGTGACACCAACGATCCACGCAGAAACCCAAAAACCTGGCAAACCCAACATTGTATTCATCCTCAGTGACGACCAGGCATGGACCGATTACGGGTTCATGGGGCACGCCGAGATCAAAACCCCGCACCTCGACAAGCTGGCCGCCCGCAGTCTGGTGATGCCCAACGGATACGTCGCCGCGCCACTGTGCCGGCCGTCCCTCGCGTCGATGGCGACCGGGCTCTATCCGTT
>JARFRT010000371.1 GCA_029287105.1 Akkermansiaceae bacterium
ACTTTGGCGCCGAGTACGCCAGCATGCTCTACTACATCAAGGGCGCGGAGGAATACAACAAGGGAAATCCCGAGGACTTCGCCAAGGTGGCGGTCTCCGCCCCCGACCCCTACACCCTCCACATCCAACTCAAGGCACCCATCCCGTTTCTGCCCGAACTCACCAAGCACTACAGCTGGTTTCCCGTGCCCAAACACGTCATCCTCAAACACGGCAGCATCGACCAGAGAAACACACCGTGGACCGAACCGGAAAACATCGTGTCCAACGGTGCATTCACCCTGGAAAAGTGGAGGTTCAACGACTACATCTCCGTCGTCAAAAACCCCCGCTACTGGGACCAGGCCACCGTCAAACTCAGGGGCATCCGCTTCCTCCCCATCTCCAACCAGTACACCGAGGCCCGCATGTTCTTCAATCAACAACTCCACACCACCTACTCGCTGGCCCCGGAGATGATTGAACACGCCGCCAACAAATACCCCCAGTACCTCCGCCAAGAACCCTACCTCGGCACCAGCTTCATCCGCTTCAATGTCACCGACCCCAAACTCAAAGACCTGAAGGTCCGACAGGCCCTCGCCCTCTCCATCGACTCCCAGGCTATCATCGACCACATCCTCAAGGGAGGCCAGACCCCCGCCTACGGCATCGTCCCGCCCACCGCCGACTACCATACGCCCAAGGTCGTGACCTTCGACCCCGAACGCGCCAGGGAACTGCTCGCCGAAGCCGGCTACCGAGACGGGAAAAAACTCCGCCTGACCCTGCTCTCCACCGACAAGGAGGTGTCCAAGCGTCTCAGCGAGGCTTACCAGGACATGTGGAAAAAACACCTCGGGGCGGAAGTCTCCATCGAGCAACGCGAGTGGAAAACCTACCTCGCCCGCATGGCGGAGCTCGACTTCCAACTCGTGCTCAGCGGCTGGATCGGCGATTACCCGGATCCCACCACCTTCCTCGACATGTGGAAAAAGGACGATGGCAACAACCGCACCGGCTGGTCGAACCCGGAGTATGAAGCGCTCCTCGCCCAGGCCGAACAGATCAAGGAACCCGCCCAGCGCCTCCGCACCCTGGAAAAAGCCGAGGCCCTGTTCCTCTCGGAGATGCCCATCATCCCCATCTACTGGTACACCACCAACTACCTGCTCCACACCTCGGTCAAAGGCTGGGAACCGCTGCTGCTCAACAACCACCCCTACAAATTCGTCGATCTCGAGCTACCCACCGCCCCTTAACCTTTTTCCTTTTTTCCCATGCTCCATACCATCATCAGCCGCCTGGTCCAAGGGGTCGCCGTCGTCTTCTGCCTGCTCCTCATCACCTTCGTGCTCGTCCGGCTCATGCCCGGCGACCCGTTCTCGGGGGAAAAAGCACACTCCGAACACATCATCCAAAAAAACAAGGAACGCTTCCACCTCGATAAATCCTACGCCGAGCAGTTCGCCGTCTACCTCGGCTACCTCGCACGAGGCGATATGGGCGACTCCCCGGTCAAGGAGCAGCCGGTCTCCAAAATCATCAAACACTCGTTCCCCGCCTCCCTCATCCTCGGCATCGCCGGCATCACCATCGCCATCCTCATCGGCATCCCCGCCGGAATCCTCTCCGCCCTGCGGAAAAACTCCTACATCGACTACGGAACCATGGTCGTCGCCATGGCCGGCATCAGCATCCCGTCGTTCGTCGTCGCCCCCCTGCTCGCCGGCCAAGTCGCCACACGTGTCCCGTTCTTGAAAATCGCCGGCTGGGGCGACCCGTTCGACTGGATCCTGCCGTCGATCACGCTCGGAATAGGCACCGCCGCCTACCTGGCACGCATCACCCGGGGCGGCATGTTGGAGGTCCTGAACCAGGACTACATCCGCACCGCACACGCCAAGGGCGTGCACCCTCTGGTGGTCGTCACCAAGCATGCCATCCGCGGCGGCATCATCCCCGCCATCGCCTACGTCGGCCCCGCCTTCGCCGCCCTCATCACCGGCTCGTTCATCATCGAAACCATCTTCCAGGTCCCGGGCATGGGCCAACACTTCGTCAACGCGACCAAGGACCGCGACTACTTCCTGCTGCAGGGCGTGGTCATCCTCTTTGGCACGCTCATCGTCTTTGCCAACCTCGCTGCCGACATCGCCCTCGTCATGCTTAACCCACGCCTGCGCGCCTAACGCAACCTACGATTCCCCATGAGCTCACCAACTCAAAACACCGCCACCCTCAAGGGACACTCGCTCTGGTCCGACGCATGGATCCGCTTGAAAAAAAATCGCATGGCCATGGTCAGCCTCGGCATTCTCTTTGTCATCGGCACCCTCTGCTTCATCATCCCGATCTTCTCCTTCATCCCCGACCCTAACAACCAAAACCTCGGCAACACCTTCCAGGCACCTGCCGGCAACCACCTGCTCGGCACCGACCAGTCAGGCCGCGACCTGCTCGCCCGCCTCCTCTACGGCGGCCAAATCTCGCTACTCGTCGGCATCGTCGCCACCACCGTCTCGGTCATCATCGGCCTCAGCTACGGCGCCATCGCCGGCTACGCCGGCGGGAAAACCGACAGCGTCATGATGCGCATCGTCGACATCCTCTACGGCCTCCCCTTTCTCGTGCTCGTGATCCTCTTCTCACTGCTCATCTCCGAGCACGCCAAGGACCTCACCGACAGCATGATCCACCGCTGGCCCGACCACGAGGTGGTCATCAAGAAAATCATCAACCTCGTCCCGCTCTTTGTCGCCATCGGCGCACTCGGCTGGCTCACCATGGCACGCGTCGCACGCGCCCAGGTCATTTCGCTGAAAAAACAGGAATTCGTCGAGGCCGCCGTCTCGCTCGGACTCAGCCACCGCAAAATCCTCCTGCGCCACATCATGCCCAACATGCTCGGCCCCATCATCGTTTACGCCACCCTCACCGTGCCCGGATTCGTACTCACCGAGGCCACCCTCTCCTTCCTCGGCCTCGGCGTCGAATCCCCCAACAGCTCCTGGGGTATCCTGCTCAGCGAGGGCGCCAACTACATGGAAACCCACCCCAGGCTGCTCATCATCCCCTCCGTCGTCTTCTCCCTCACCCTCTTCGCCCTCAACTTCCTCGGCGACGGCCTCCGCGACGCCCTCGACCCCAAAGCCGCCAAGGACTAGGTAAATTACCCGTGGCGGCGACATGGCCCCGCAGCACGGTCCCGCAGCACGGACCCAAGTCCATGTACACAAAAATGCCGCGGCCAGTCACGGGCGCGGCATCGACTTATATCATTTGGACAGTCAGAAAAGCTGACCACGCAGCTATGATCCGTTGGGTCCAGTGACTTGTTAGCTTTGTATTTTTCTTTCAAAGTCCCCATTCAGGAGATCGAACAAATTGCCATCGGGGTCGCTGACCGTGACAACTCTGCCTCCCCATGGTTCATCTCGAATATCGCCACTAAACTTAACTCCCTGAGATCTCAGTTCTGCATGTAAAGCGTCCACATCATCGACATATACCTGTAGGCCCGTGTGAGCGCGATTAAACGGCTTGGTCCATTCGTATATGCGTATGCCGAATCCTGCACAATCGAAATGGGCAAACTTCGACAGTTCATCTTCCCCCTCTGATATTAGTGGGAGCTCGAGTAAATCTCGATAGAACCTCAATGAAGCTTCGAAATCAGATGCTGGAAACGCGATGAAGGCGGCTTTTTGTATCTTCATATTATGATTAGCGAACGCTATAGCAATGGCGCGCCGGTGAACAACCCGAACTCAATCAGACGACTTGCTCGGCGTCGCCATCGGCGACTTGTTCGATGTCTGGTGGGGTTGTAGTGGCTCGTCCGCCCAGACTTGGGCTTCAATGTAGGTCCCCTCCGGAAATCCGAATGTCTCAATCAAATTAGGCAGCTCCTCAAGGCGATACACCTCATCCAGACAATCGAGTCCAGCAAACTGAGTGCAGTTCCCCGGAACTCGGTCGGGTTCATGTAGCAAAGCATCGCAGACCATGCTGTCGATGTATGTGAAACTGAGTAGCTCCGACGGGATCTCGTCAACCGGGATACGAGCACGCCTTGCGTTCGGCCAGAAGCTCTGCACCTCGGGCGTCTCAAGTAGCAGATAGTAGGGATGCCTGCGACGAGGGCATCCACCCTTTGCAATGAACGCGGCATGAAGACGCCTCTCCGCGCGACGCCGAGCATTGATGTAACGCTCTCGGTTCTCTTTCGTGAATCGAGGAGGATGCCAGGTATTGGCTTCTGTCATCTGATCCATGAGCCGAGCTGCTTCCGACTGAGGTAATTCGGATATGCTGCGAAATGGACCGTCCGGATTCAGGTAGAGGTGAACCAGTGTTGGCGGTTGCTCGGTCATTTTTTCATCGAACGTTTGAAGTGTGGCACGGCGGGTGAAGGGCGTCCGGAGCGAAGCAAACTAGAGGCGTTGTCCGCCGTTGCCACCACTGACTTGTTCGGCGCCTATTCACCTTTCGATACGCCCTTAGAATCAATAGCCAGAATTCCCCGAAGCTTGTTTCGGGTCGCAATTGGCAAATCGTCCAGCGGAGCACACACGATTGCGACGTAGCTGTAGCTGCTTGTCAGATGGATCTTCACCTCCAGATACCCGCGCTCTTTCGTCTTGCCGATCACTGAGGTCGAGGAAAAACTAGATACCTGGTCGATCTTAGCAACTATCGCAGCAAAATGCTTTCCGGACACTTGTCGAACTCCATACAGGTCGCCTGCCAGTGGCTTTATCTCTGACTCCAGGGTGCTTTTAAAGTCAGCGTCGAGCGGTTTCATCTTCGCCTTTGCATCCTCTTCGCTGATCAGTCCCAATCCGAGATCGACCCAGAGATTGATTGCCGGGGTTTCGACCGGTTTCTCTTTCTGGGAATCGCTAGGCGAGGCAAGCAAGAGGCCGGGCAACAGTAAGGATAGGAGGATTATTTTTTTAGTTTTCATTTTCTTAGTATCTCTTTTTTGTTTAGGGCTGAGTGCTTGCTGAGTGGAATCGAGCGGTGCTACATGAAGCCGCAGTTTTATAGCCGAACGTAAAGCTCAACCGCAGCCCGGGCAACAGTTGAATATCTTAAATGGTGTTTCGTGTCTGACCTCCGCGTCTCGAGGACGGTTAGCTGTCGGATGCTTCGACTTGTTCGATCTTATTCTTGTTAGTCTATTCATGCAGGATGAACAGGTGGCAACTCTTGCAATAGCTCGCATGATGCCTGCACCCAATTCCCGTCTTCACCTTCGCGATAGGCTCACCCCCAAAGAACGCCTTCTTCAGCCCACTCTGGCTACCATCTGCCCACATTATCCGAGAACTCGACCTGATATAACCTTCAGCCATATCCTCCGAGCATCTGGGGCAAGGCGTCTTAATCTCGGCACTCGCCCTTGGTGATGAATACAGATCATTATCTAGGGGAGGCGTGTTCTGGCTATCACTATTGATGTCACTCATTCTTCTTATTTCTCACGTCTCAGCGCTGGCACCCGCTACCGGGAGCGCCGGTCCGCCCGAGACCAAAGGGTTCCCATCAGGTTTCAATTTCCGACTCGCGACGTGGTAGCGGCGCTTGTCCAGCCGCGCCTTGTTCGCTGGTATTTGGTATGTGGTTGCGTATCTCACTTGGTGCCGCAGCCGACCACCGACTCGAAGGATGGTCCGACTCGGATCTCGTCCACATCCGATGTTGCCCCCCCTTCCAGCACCAATCGGCTCAGCTTGGATTGGTCGATGTCGAAGGGCTCGGTGAAAACGCGGCCGGGCTTTTCGGGCAGCTTCAGGTCTTTCTGCACATGGTAAGTCAACAACTGGTCGGGATTCCCATCCTTGCCCAAGGTGATTTTGCCAACGAAATATTAGGTGGTGGACGGCCTCACTCCTTTGACCAAAAGCCGCCTTTTTTCGGCGCCGTCATGAATGATGAAGGTATTGGTGACACCTTTATGATCGAATCCGATGGCCTCTTTGCCATCAGCCGACTGGAGTGACACACGCGCACCTTGTCCGCGTGTCTGGTGGATGTGATAGAGAAAACTGATCCACACGGTGGCGCCGTCTTCCAGCAAGCCGGCCTTCTTGATGCTGCCGTCCAGATCGATGGCGCACCCCTTGATCCAATGGTTCGCCTGAGAGCAATTGCCCGCCACCGGTAGCGCACCATGACTCAACCCCCCGGCAACGACTCTGGGAAAATGCCTGGGCTTCTCATCCAGAGAAACATATTCACCTACCGTGCCCAAAGCTCCTGTCTTAGCCAAAAGGCTCTGAGGCTCATCGGCGCTGGTGGGATAGTCAAACGGCTCGTAAACCAGCGCGCTACCCGAATCGGCGGGCCCCAGATTCACAGTCAGTTCGACCGGGGTCACCTTGCCGGTGGTCGGCAGGATGGAATAGGTCACCTTGCCCTTGGCCGGGGCTGCCTTGTCTTCGTAGCTGCGGGCGCCGGCGGGAACCGCATCGGCGATCACCTTGCCATCACGCAAAACACGAAACGCATCGTACTTGCCGCGGGCTTTCCAGCTAAGCATCACGCCATCCAGGCTGCGGTAACCGTCCAGCATGGTGGCGGAAGTGTCACAGGAGGCGTTGAACTTCACCTTGCCGGAAGGCATGTGGAGGATGAGCTCGTAGCTGTTGGCACCGGGAAGAGCAGCGGTGTCGGTAAAGGCGGTCTGGGTCGGCGAAAGCTTGGCGCCCACGCTCTTGCCGTTGCGCAGGATCTCGACGCCCTCGGGCTTCTCCGTGCCGAGCTGCCAGAGCAACTCGACTCCCTGCTCGCTGCCGTGGGCGCGGAAACGGGCGGGCGGCTTGGGCCGCTTGAGCTTGCGCATCTCAGCGGCCATGGCGATGCCGATGTTGGTGTAGCTGCGGGCGTTGTTGTTCCAGTGATAGCCGACCTTCTCGGTCACGCCATCGTTGTCGAACTTGAAGGTCATCTTGTCGGGGCCGTATGGCTGGTGCGTGTCGATGACCGCCACGTTGCCGACGAACTCCGGATACTTCTTGGCATCTCCAATGGCGATCTGTCCCTGAACAACAGGAGATTCCGGGTTGATCATGCCGCTGGTTGCAATGACGAAGGGCAGATCGGGCACGCCGAGTCCGTGTTCCACGCCGCGGATGTCCTTGATGAAGGCGGCGAGATTGGTCTCGTACTTCTCATCCAAGCCGCCGTATTGGTCATTCCAACCCTGATGCCAACAAATGCCGGCGAGCTCCACACCCTGCCCCTTGTAGTCGGGGAAAAATTCTCTCATGTTCTCCGTCACCTCTTCGACGAGCTGAAGAGTCCTGTGATAGAAATACCCAGGATCAAGTTCGGGCTCGGCAGGAACCGGATATTTGCCAACGCTGGGCGGCAGGAAGTTGTGACCGAGGCTCTTGCCTCCCCACGCAGCCTTAATCAGAAGCACCTTTCCTTCGCTCTCCTCTCCCATCGCATGCCCAAAACCGAATTCCGGGCCAATCTGACCGCCCCCGGCACCGTAGCCCGGCTTCAAGGAGCCATATCTGAGTTCTCTGAAAGGATACAAATCATAATGGATCCAGACATCCTTGCGCTCGATCCACCCACCTTTTTCACCTGCAAGGAAGCCGTATTGCTGGGGGTGGTTCTTGACGATGCCGCGGAGCGAACCGCCGTGATCGCCTTCGATGCTTCCTTTGCCCTGCATGTTGGACTGACCGGCCATGATGTAGACCTTCACCGGCGGTTCAGCTTGCAGCGACGGAGTCATCAGCAGAGAAGCGGCCAGAAAAAGCGCGCAGTGAGGTGGCTTTAAGGAACTTGTTTTCATGTGTTGTTGTCTATTTGGTGGAGCGAGCATCAGAATGTAGGCACCCGCGCCCTAGACGACCAGAGCAAAGCGAAAAAGCTACGTTCTCGCGGTTGCCTACCACGGCTTGTTCGCTTCTCAGGGTTATTATGGCTCAGCCGTAAAATTCAACAGGAGCAAAAAAGAAGCCCAGCGTTTGCACTCATCCTTATCAGGATCAAGCCTCAATGTGGAACCACTGACACCGATTTTCAGATTGCCTTTTACCCACGAACATTTCAGACCCGCGGCGAACTCTAAATCGCCTTTGGGATGAACCTTACCAAGAGAGTTGCCATCCTTCGCAACTACCATTCCGTCGGGCTTAAGACGGGCAATCTCCTTACTATCCCTGCCAAGCAGAATTCCATCGGCGCTAAGTGTACCGACCTCTTTCTCATTGATAATCACGGAGCCTCCAGCCTTGACTACCATGGCAAACTTCCCTCCTTGCTCACTTACTTTGAAGGCAGCAATCGGCTGTTGAACCAACCTATCCGGATCGCTTTTGGATATTTTGCTGTCCTCTGACCACGAAATCTGAGGAATCACAAGAAGAGGCAAGAGGAGAAATAAGATAGATTTCATGATGTTTAGCAACGTGTTTTAGAATTTTCTTGGGTGAACGTCATGGGACACAGGCCCGATGACTGGGGACGAGGCTTCGACTGTGGGTTAGGGCTTGAATGGTCATAACGGCTGGAACTCGCAGCGTGTCAGGGGGACTGTGCTCCGGCTTGTTCGCCTGCTGCTTCGTTTCTGCGCGCGTAATCTGCCAAGCGGATTTCAAACGGCTCGCCGTCATCAACTTCAGCCAATGCTTTATCCAGAACATCCTCAAGCTCCTCCTCTCTTTTGAGATCAAGGTCTTCGTAATTCGTTACTCCGAAGCGCTTTAGCTCGTGTTGACCAACCTCATGCGCCTTTATCAGTGACTTACAACCAATCGCCCTCCAACAGTCCAACATGTCCTCCACGGGCACATAATGACCTGAACTCTCGTCACCATCAAAGTAGCAATGAAAACCATGAACTAGTCCGCCATTATTAGCGACTCCTTCAAACATCGAAGCTAAGAGAAAGTAGTATTCCCAGGTCTTGAGCTGATTCTTCAGCTCCTTCTCTGACCAGCCAGCACGGCCTCCATCAAAGCCAGCTTTCAACCATAGCCTATTGTAGGTCTTCATGTTTTCAGCTTCGGCTTTTCGATCCTCTTTCCACTTGTCTTCAGGTGCGTTCATCGGGATAAATATTATTGCCAGCAGGATGACGATAAGCAGCTTCGTTTCCAGCAGAACGATTGAGGCCTAACACCCGCTGCGCGAAGCGAGCCTCCGATTCGAGGTGGATGGCTGAATTTTTCATTCAGCTTTCGACTCCACGGCGGTGGCGGACCGGGCAGCACCGCCTTGTTCGGCTTTGGCGCTTTTCCAGAGAGAAATCAGGAGCTCATCTGGAATCCGATGGACTCGGGCGATGGATTTTTGGGTCTCGGTGATGTAGAGGCCATTATCCCAAATGAAGTCGGGGTAACTGATGCGGGTCTTTGGGTTCCGGTCGTAGAGCACCGCCACAGGTTCACCCCATTGGATGTGTTTTCCTCCAGGCCCGTTAACTTCGGTTCCTCCAAGGAGATAGACCGGGTTACGCCCTTCCCAGCCCTTGATTCTGTTATTGTGAAACCAATAAACAAACCGGCCTTTGTATGGGCCTTCCGTCAGCTTGCGAACAAAGTTAGCCGCACGTGGGTTGTCGACTAGTTTCCCACTTGGTCCATAGGTCATGAATGCGGAACCAGTCCAGGTTTTCCCCCCATCCCGGGAATAAGCGTGGCAGGGATGCCCAGCAACCGTCCGGTAGGTGCAAAACAGACTGCCGTCGGACAGCGCCGTTAGGTTTGATTCTGATGCAATTAACCCTTGGGGTGACTTGAGACCATCGTCTCCGTCTGGAAGTGTTTTCCATTCGAGTTTGTCGGGGTTGCGTTCTGTTTCGATGTTGGTGCAGCGCAGAAACCACGACTCACTGGACGCAATGAAGTTGTCTCCAAATCCCCCCACTTTGCTAAACCCAAGATACATCGAACCGTTGTGCTGTATCGGTTTTCCTACACCCCAGAAGAACCGGACAGCTCCCTTGTATGGATTACGCCTATCTATGCCGGTCTCACGAACGGGAATGAACCAGCGCTGCTGCGACCACGTCATGCCTCCGTCATCGGAATACTTGAACGCATACTCACCTAGGGTATCCACTCGCTTTCTGGCGTAGGCAGTAGTGGCAATCACCTCGCGCATGTTTTTCGCGTTGTAGGTGTAGAATGCGTAAACCCTGCCGTAGGTCGTCAAGTAGGGCATTACCCACGAAGCCTCGGGGTCGCTGGCCGACTCGATATCCACATGAGGTTCCCACGTTTTCCCTTGGTCCGAGCTCCGACAAGAGACAATGTGCTGGCTGCTCTGACCTTCATGCCCTTTTCCAGTAGTCATCGTGCATAACCAAGTGCCGTCTGTCAATTTGACGACATATGGTTGATCACAATAGTCCTCTGAAGGGATTTCATTACCCGTTGCGATGTCTACAGCCGCGGGCTTCTGATTCATCGCATCTTTCAGGAGATCCGAATCCGCGACGACGGGACGCGCCAATGCGATCATCAATGTTAAACATCTCAGGTAGTATCTATGAATATTCATCTTTCTTCCGCAGAACGTTTGAAGTGTGTCGCTAGCCGTTGCCACCACTGCCATGTTCGGATTCTGAATTTGCCAGTTGGTCCAACCGCATTTTCAGCCTTGTTTCCACTCCCTTGATTTTCCAGCTAGAATTGAAATGGAGCACATATTCTAATTCCTTGTATTCTACTTTGTCTGGAAAAAACAAGAATCCTCCTGATGTCAGAGGGAAGTCCACGTAGGCTTTTTCTGAAAGTTTGCGAAAATTCCATCCAATAGATACAGGCCCCTTTCCTGCTTTCTCTACTTCTTTATCGGTAGGGCTGCGGCCGAAAGTTGCCCCTAGTGTTGGGACTTTATCAATTCTAATCCAATCCTTGGTTTTCTTTCGAAAGACATAGAAACCCGGTTTGCTTGGATTGCCTGCATTCCCGTAGCCGACAGCAACCATCTTAACAAGATCGTCCTCGTAAATGAGTCGCTGCATGTCGCCCTCGGATGGGGATAGTTCAGTATAGATTAGCTTTCTTTCCAGCTGATCTTCCTCACCCGCTAAGCACGAGAAGGTGCCGCCGACAATTAATCCGGCAAGGATGACACTAGTGAGTTTCATTTTTTTACCCGAGCGTTTGAATGCACACACGGGCGCAGCCCGTTGATGTGCCATGACTTGTTGGCTTCTTCACTTTCAGGGCGGAGGCGGATGTGCGTTGAGAGATATTTGTTTAATGGAGTAGAGAATTCCGTCGTTGAAATCGATTTGATCGGCTGAGATGGTAATATTGCATTCGGGTGGTAATTTTCCATTTGGTGTGGAAGTGTATGCTGTCAGCCCCCCGATAGCGGCATTGCGTGAGTACAAATTCTGATCAAATGGTGGCTGAGGATTGGCGGCCCCTGTAGGTGTGACAAACTTTACTACGTTCGGTCCTGTATACAGGGTCGCTGTAATGTTCCTTCCGTCGATTGGTGCTTTGGTTTCCGTCGTGCCGGTTTCTGAAAATGGAATTGTCAGTTGTATGACGCTATCGGCATTAGAAACGAAATGAATCGATATCAGATGACGGTGCAGGTACGCACCTGATTCAGACAAGTCGACCCTGTAAGGTATACACGCGATGTGATTATTAGGGGCTCGCTCCGCATTTGGGACGTCTGCACCGATTTCAGTCCGTTCGCAGGAAGTCCACAGCATTGACAAAGAAATCAAAGCTAATCGGAGTGTGGTCATCATGATACTTTAGTATAGCGTCCAAGGCTAGCCGCCTCCCACAGGAAGAATCTATTATTCATCATTCTTATCAAGACCGCATATCGCTAGTGATATTAAACCGCCTGCAATTAATATCGCATATGGTGTAAAACCTTCCGCAGCATCTCCCCAGTTCATTGACATTCTTCCACTGAGTTCTTTGATTATGAGAGCGAATCCGATGACTATCGATCCGATTGAAGCGAATATACAGAATTTTCTGATGTGATTGGTTGTCATATTGGTGTTTTGAGGCGAACGGGGTACCTACAACCTATCTTTCGTTTTCGCATAATGTCAAGGGTGACCCGCCGCCTACAGGCAACGCCACTCCGTAACAGGGTTAAGGCTTAAATTGAACACGGCCATGTCGACTCAGGGCGTGTAGCTGGTTGGTGTCCACCCGCTTGTTCGGCGGTCCGATTTTGGGCGAAGGAATATACTACCAGTAAGCAGAGCTCTGATAAGTCCTTCCGGTCTTCGGATCGTGATAGTAATTGTGTGCACCTCCGTTGCTCGCGTAGTAGGTATACTCGACTGTATCTTTTGTCACCATCCATCCAAGCGGGCCGATTGCATTTCCAATATTCTTGGGGTTCACCGGCGATCTCTCGCTGAAAGAATCGAGCGCCTGCCCAGGGCGAGCGAAGCGTTTGTCAAGGAAAGCGTTGAGGTCTTTCTCCGATATCATGTAGATGGCGTAGTGATCGAGCAAGTCCCTCCGTAGCGTGATGTCAGTACCCTTGGGCGGGATCAAATTCCGGCCCCTCTCTGGCCACCAAATACTAGCTCTACTCGCATGATGTGTATCGACTCCATAGATCCGGAAGAGAGTCCCGGCGAAAACCAGGGCGAGTGCGATGATGACGACACATATCTTGAGGACAATTCTGCAGAGCGGCGACTTAGGCTGTTGAGGGGCAAGTTCTTCCTGCCCCGTGACTGAAGATGCGTTAATTTGTTTCATTACAGGATGGTTGCACCGGTTCGTGAAACCAGTGTGAACGCACGATGAATTCTCTGTGAATCATTTCCTAGCCGCACGTCTAGGTCTGGCACGGCGCGTTAGCGACGTTGCCCAGCACCGCTTTGTTGGGCTGAGTCCCGTGTATTCAAGAGGATCATCATTCTGTAAGAATCATGCCTGTGCTGTCTATTTCTGCACCTGTCTGATCGAGGATTCGATTGCTCTTGAGTTCGACTTCGGCTGCGTTGCGGACCGAGATCGCCATGCGATCCGGCAACACGGTGATTTTATTGTTCTGAACCCTGATCTTGCTCGTGTGCCTGGCATGACGGTTGAGCGCTCTGGTGTAGATGTGGATTGCGGTCAGCTGGGTATTTCGGATCGTATTGTTGCGTATGATATTGTTTTGTGGAAACGGGCCTTCGTAGAAGCTTCCCATCTCATTGCCCATCCATACGGCTGCACCACCTACACTATCAATGGTGTTGTTCTCAATGATGCCGTTGGGGCTGCGGACAAGCATGGCATGCCGGCGCTGCGGGTTGAAGCTGCAGTTGCGCACAATAAATCTATCGTTGATGTAGCTCATGTTGTAAAAGTGCGTGGATTTGATGTGCTCCCGCTGTTTGCGCCCCACGATCACACCCTCCACCGAATCTGCTAGGGTCACGGTGTGGGTTTTACCTTCAACCTTGGCCTCAATCACCTCAGTGATCTGCGTCTTGCCGGATTGCGGGTCAAAAACCATCACCGCATCACCTGCTGAGAATGCCGGGCCCATGAGGCGAAACACCTTGGGAGAGATGATACTAATCGCCATGGCCGTGTTAGCACTGATGTTGATGCTGTCGTCCAGCATGCCATCAAAATGACAGCCTTCAATCAATGGCCCGACACGATTATCCTTTACGTGCATACCGTCCTTCCAAGTGCTGCATAGGCGGGAACTGCTTGGTCTGAAGGTGATGGTGTTGTTGCGCAGTGTGATCAATCCTTCGTTGCGATTAATCGAGTAATTCATGCCACTGCGGGCACTATAGATCGTGATATCTTCTAATATGCAGTCCGCCGACTCCCTGACTGCGATATTTTCGCCAAAGGCGCGTTCACCTTTTTCAGTAAGCATCAATGGCAGAAAGAAGCGGTCTCCAGGAAGGACAGGTTCCAGCCCTTCTTTATGAGAGGACGTAACCTTGATCCGGTAGATTCTTCCTCCAATGCGATCGACGGATGCGATCCGGTAGTGATCTGGAATTCCCCAGCGACGATGACGTTCCTTTGGATCGATGACTGTGCCCCAACGCCAGCCGCCCTCTCCCAGACGCTTCTTTACGATGGAGTCCAACGGAGGGAGCGGATACCCATCGTGCAGTTCCAATTCGAAGACCCCCTCATCGACGCGAACTGCTCGAATCTTACCCTGACTGAAAGGCAAAGGATCAAAGTCGATCACAAATCCCCGAACAAGGATGTTGTGACACCGGCGGATGGCGAAGATTCCATTTTGTGGATGCAACAGCAGATTGGCGCCATTTCCTTCAATGGTTAGTCCATTAACATCGGTCAATTCAATCTGGCTGCTTCCCCCTCGATAAGGCCCGAATCGATAGGTTCTTTGATCAAAGACGAGTTTGGCGCCTGGACCACCCTGAATTGCAGTTGCAAGGGCTCTTCGGACGGCTGGACCATCGTCAGTTTTGCCGTCGCCAACGGCACCATGATCTCTTATGTGAATTGCAGTGGCTCCCGCTGCCTGGGAGAGGAAGCCTACGACTAATGCTGCCGACAACAGGATTACCTTTGCTATCATCATTTTGTTTTTGTTCCTGCAAAGCCGAACGTAAAGAACAACCGCAGCCCAGACAAAAGTTAAATTTAAAATGGTCTTTCGCGAGTGTCGTCCGCGTCTCAAACACGGTTAACTGTCGGGATGCTTCGACTTGTTCGATCTATTTTTTGTATTCTTTCCAAGGCAAAAGAACGTCCGCTTTATCTCCAACGCAAACTGATGAAAGAAACCCCTTAAGCGACGTTATGTGAACCTTGGAGCGCATCATCAAGGATGAACAATTGTGCCCCATATTCGTATAATACTTACCTTCAGAAGTCTTTATTAAGCTAATATCCCCAATGCCATCTTCCTTGTGCATAGAGTGGCTTGTGATGATAACCCAGGTCCCATCCTTAAACTTAATCAATCCATTCCTAGAAGGGCTATACTCATAATACCCACTCTTGTTCTTTGATGGTGAGCACACCAGCTTGGCTAGAGGAACCTTGCTGATATCTGTATATGCTTCAATTTGTGAATGTCTCAGAACTAACCATTCATCGGTTGTCATTCGCTTCTTTCCTGCAAGCGCTGCGGAGCTGAGAATCTGCAGGCAAAAGAATATGGTGATGATGGTTTTCATATTATTCTTATCGAGATTCTATGGCTGATGCGAATGGCATATCAGACGTTGTTACTTGAAAAAGGTGGTGTTGCCGTTGTCCAATATCTCGCGGGCTATCCTGAACGAACAGGGCAGAGCCGCATGCTAAGCGCAGCCATCTTGCCAGAAGCCAGAAGCTGCGATGTTTAACAACGAACCAACGACAACACCATGAACAAAACATATTACATCGGACTCGATGTCCACAAGGAAACAACCGCCATCGCCCACACCCACTCGTTATCCCGTGCCAAGCCCACCTATTACAGGGAGTGTGGCGGCAGCAACCGGGCGGTCGAGCGCAACCTCAAAAGACTGGCCCGGGAACTCGGCGTCAAATTCACCGACCTCAAGGTCTGCTATGAAGCGGGCCCGACGGGATTCGTTCTCGCCCGGAGGCTCATCCAGCTCGGGGTCGACTGTGTCATCTGCTCACCCTCAAAGACCGAACGCAAGCCAGACGACAAAATCAAGACCGACAAAAAGGACGCCGCCAAAGTCGCCAGGGAGTTCCGTAACGGTGACATCACCGTTGTCCGTATCCCCCCTTCTCTGGATGAAGCCGTGCGTGACGTCTGCCGTGCCCGCACCGATGCCGTCGACGACCACGCCCGGGCCAAGAAGCGGCTCAAGGCCTTTCTGCTGCGCAACGGATACCGCTACAAGGGCAATGCCAACTGGGGACCCGCGCACATGGGATACCTGCGCGATCTCGCCATGCCCAATGAGGCGCTCAAGATCGTGGTCGAGGAATACATCCTGGCCATCGACAGTGCACGGCACCGGGTCGAGCGCATCAGGGATCATCTCAAACAACTGCTCGTGGACTGGGAATGGAAACCCGTCGTCCTGGCTCTCATGGCATGCAAGGGCTTCCAGGAGGTAGCCGCCATGACCGTCATCAGCGAACTCGGCGACTTGCGCCGCTTCAAGCATCCCCGCCAACTCATGGCCTTCATCGGACTCGTGCCCAGCGAACACTCGTCGGGAGCAACCAGACGGCAGGGTTCCATCACCAAGTGTGGCAACAGTCACGCCCGCTGGATGCTTGTTGAAGCAGCCCAACATGCAAGGAGGACTCCCAAGGTGAGCGGTGAACTCACCCTCAGGCAACAAGGCCAGTCCGATCAGGTCAGGGAACTCTCGTGGCGCATGCAGAACCGGCTGCACAAGCGTTACGTCAAACTCAGGATGCGGGGGAAAGAGGAAAACAAATGCATCATCGCCGTTGCCCGGGAAATCTGCGGCTTCATCTGGGAGCTTCAGAACAAGTGCGGACTGGAACTCCCGTCATCCACCTGCGACCCCGGTTAGACAACCGGCACTCATTATTTTTTATGCTCCGCCCCTTTCCCTGGGCGGAGGGGCAGATCAAAAAAACAAATCATGCCTACCAGGGACAGGACACCCCTAAGGAATTCAAATCAAAGAACAAAACAACAAAGACAGTAAAATAGAGGTGAGGAGGTTGACTTAGAAATCAGGCGCAAGGCCGGTACTCGATTACGTTATGAGTTAGTGATTGTGAAAGCAATGATGAGCACTCGATTCGAGATAGAGAACCCAGGTCATCGGTGAAGACAAACCATGTGGTACCCAGTCCACGCATATCAGCATACCCCGTCTGCGCGAATACGCACACCACGCCCAACCACCTCGCTTCTACTTTGCTGTCACAAACACGCAGAACCTAATCTTTAAAAGATGACAGGACAAAACCACTT
>JARFRT010000410.1 GCA_029287105.1 Akkermansiaceae bacterium
AGACCGGCTCCATGCGGATCGAACCGTAGGCCACGTGGGATGCTGACAGGCAGACCGGCACCAGTAAGTTGGTACATTCCTCCTTCTTCGGAACAATGGAGCGATAGGAAACGGGGTAAGGCTTCGGGCACGACTTGAAGAAATTCCCATCGTTCCGGACGGTCTTCTTCCCGTTCTCAACCACCACCGCCCGCTGGCAGTGATGGGAGTCCATCGGGTAGGAAGCGAGCCCGACGGAATCGCTGGCGGTCCGTTTCGACGCTCCGTTCGCCTGCGTCATCACATAGGAGGAAACCATACGGCGGCCTTCCCGCACATAGAGCTGGTGGGGCCAGAATCCCGTCTCCTGGAACTCACGTGGGTCGAGCCCGAAGCGCTGCACCCTCTGCTGCAATGCCGCCGGAACCCGGGGGTCGTTCGCCAGGAAATAGACAAGCCCCTGTTGGTAGGTGACATGCTCCTGAAAAATCCGCTCGCGCAATTCATACAGTGCGCGAAAAGGCATCGGCAGCCCACGCCGCGGCGGCGGCAATTGGGCAAAAGACCCCGGCTTGTAAGTCCCGTCAGGCCAGCGGTAATTGCCACCGATATAGTCCGAGGAGAAACTTCCCGCGTTGTTGCTGTCGCCATTCCGCATCTGGACCGGACCGTCGGTCATCGGCTTGGTCGTGTAGTTGAGTGTCCAGCGCAGTTGGGGGTCGGCATTGAGAAAGCGGGCCAGCAAGGCATAGCGCCCGGGGTCATACCCGTGCGGCTTGGGAAACGGAACTTTCCCCGGTTTGTCTGTAAGGTGCATCCGGAAGTTATAAGCCTGCACCTTGAAATCACCTTCGCCCGACTTCCCCCGTGGCTCCCCGGAAATCTCTGGAAGCAGCCCCGAATCCGGATCTCCCGGCTTCACATAGGGGCTGATGGGCAGATGGCAGAACTGATAGTAGTTGCCGGGGCCATTGATCCATTGGCCGGCCAACGATTCCCCGTAGGCCGAGGCTGGCTCCCGTCCGACGTGGTAGGAGACATGCGCCGCCGCCAGCAGGTCACCCTCGTAAGTGGAATCGATGAACACCGCCGCCCGCACGGTTTCACCGGTCTCCATGGTGGCGGAAACCAGTCGGCCATCCCGGACGACCACCGACTCCAGGCAGCGGTCGAAAAGAACCGTGACTCCGGCCTCGGCCAGTAATTTCAGAAAGAGCGATTCGGCCTCTGAGGGGCTGAAATTGCTAATTTTCCCAATCCGAGAGTAGTATTCCAGCGCCAACCCGCCGATCGATTTCTTTTTCCCGATGTCGGTGGCGGTCAGCCCGCCCGAGGTCAGCCCTCCGACGTGCCGGTTGAAGGACAGCAACAGGGTCTTTTTACCCATGCGCGCCGCCTGGATCGCCGCTGTGACCCCGGCGGGGGTGCCACCGTAGACGGCGACGTCGCAGTCGAGCATCGTGGGGTTTCTCGCCGTGACTTGTCGGTAGTAACGAGGCCCGCCGATGGCCATGCTGTCGGCCTCATCGGCAACAGGAATCCCGTTTGAGTTTTCAACCGCCACGCGGTCAGACTGCTTTTCGGCCATCAGAGGATGAGCCAAGCCCATCAGGACCGTCATCATCAGGCACATGGCGTTTCTACTTGTTGGTTGCTTCATAAAATAAAATCCTTCCGTCAATGTTACCTGGGTTTTATCGCATCCAATTGATCGTGATACAACCCGTAACGGGATGTGGAATGCGATTGGGTGGCGGTGGCGGCTCGCTTCCGTGCCTCTTTTGCTTCATCGCCCTGCCCGAGTTTTTCAAGAACCATCGCCTTGGTGCGCAGTAATGTTGCGACTCGGTCGCAGCCGCATGGTTTTTTGGAATTGAAAACCCATTGGTGCGACTCGATGGCGGCGTCGATGTCGGACAGCGCGTTTTGCCAATCCTTCAGGCCAATATGAGCCAGGGCGCGGCCGTGAAGCTGGGGGGCGAGCCATCCGTCGTGCTGGGGACGGCCCGCTGGAAATGGCCCGGAAAACTGCCGCGCGGCGTCACGGAACTTGCCTTGCTTCAGGACACTGAACGACTGCTCCATGGCCAGCGGCTCGATGTTGGCTCTCATCGCTCGCCTGATGGTATGCAAGAGCTCGCCGATACCTTCGCTCTTGTGTTGCGGGTGGACGATTCCTGATAGCGACCATGCGATTGTCCCGTCGGGGCGGAGCAGAAAAATGTTAGGCACTCGATCTGCGGAGAGGATTCCGAGTTGCCGCACAGCGGGATTCCGCAGGCCGCCGGGAACCATCACCGCCTGGCACGGCCACTGGGATTTTTCCATCAGTGCCTGCACCCGGTCTTTATCGTCGCTCAGAAAAGCGGCGATCACCTTGATTCCCCTGTTCACATGCTGGTCGGAAAGCTGGAATGCATGTTGCATCACGCCGAGAGTTTCTCTCACTTTCCCTTTGGCGTCCTCCGTGACGCTGCCCTTGATCTCAACCGGGAAGTCGGCACCCGGATCGGCTGGTGGCTCGACAAACATGAGTAGTGTCAGCTTGCCATCCGTGGCCTCGGGCAAGCTCAGTTTACCGCCGGTGAGGGTGATGAACCCCGCCTTCAGAAGCTGGTTTTTCCCGGCGGCCGAGTCCGGATCAGCCACATTGCGGCGCAATGCCGAACGAACAGCCCGACGCGCCCGACTGGGGGGCAGATAATAGTTGGCCTTAAACAGTCGGACCCTGTGGTTCTGGTCGCGGAGAAATGAAAGCACGGGCCAAAGCGCAGGGTCGGATGAGTTGAGCGCAAGCAGCTTTTCACGGTAGTGCAGGTGCAGGTCACGCCTGTTGGCATCCATCGCCAGGATGGTGGCGGCGCCGTAGGCCGAGGCATCGTTGCCGCCCGTGGCTTTGATCAATGACTCCAGGACGGACTCCGGTTTGACCTCACCGAGACGCAGGGCTGTTTTGGCGAGACAGAACCGGGCCACGACATCGGCCCCGCGGGGTGATTTTTCAGTCAGGGCCGCCAGGGCGGCCTGTGCTTCCACGGCGGCGGCCTCAAGGTGTTTGGGCTCGAAGGCCAGAGTCCACATGCCGATCAGGGCGATGATCCTGCGGTTTCGCACGCGCCAGAGATCGGGGGCATCGGGGTAGCGCGTGATGGCATCACGGCTGAGGCTTTCCGCCTTCTGATAATTCGCCAGCGCCACAGCGTGTGTCAGTCGGTACCGAAATGGGACTGCGGTAAAACAACCCTGAATCGCAGTGAGCACGTCTGCGGGAACCGACGTTGTGCTGCGGGCAGGCATTTTAGCCGGCTCGGTGCCGGTCACGAGAAAATCGCCCACCAGAAGTGATTGCAACTGCGCGAGGTAGCGCAGCTCATCCAGGTTCTGCTCCATGGGCATTTCCTCGACCATAGTCCGGACGAGAGTTGAGGGCAACAGGGCGTGGCCGTGGGCATTGACCCGCACCGCCACCGGATCGCGTCCCGCGTAGACGCGGTAGATCTGCGAATTTTTCCCACCCGGCAAGCGCATCACCGTCCAGTCCAGCCCGAGCCTCTTCAGTGTGTTGCCTCCGCCGTCCACCAACTCGTCCAGGTTGAAACTGAACACCTTAAACTGGTGAGGAAACCGGGATTGCAGATCCTTCATCGCAAGTAGTTGCGTTTCAAATCCCGGCGATTTTCCCGACCAGAAATACATCAGGCAGGTGTGCCCCATACCGTCGATGGGAAAGGTCAGGGTGGTGCCGTCGATCCGTGTGAACTCCCCTTGGAACATCAGTCGGAAGTGCGCGTAATCGCGGTGGGTGCGTCGCCATCCGATCATATCGAGGTCACCGGCAAAGCGTTCGTCCATGGTTGCCTGGATTTGTTTTTCCAGCTCGAAGGCCTCCAGCTTGGGGGCGATCAGGCTCCCCATCATCAGGCTTTTCGCTTCGGCGGGGGTGTCTCGGTAACGTTGGATCAAGTCGGCAAGCGCCTGGGTCCGCTCTGTAAGATCGGCCTTCTTCCGGGACATTTTTATTTCCATCAGAAGAAAGTCAGCCTCCAGTCGAAGCTTGGCATAGGGGTCGGGGGCCTTTGCCAGTGTGGCGCATGTTTCAAACAGCGCCTCGCGGTTGCGCTCGGAGTTATCCAGACCCAGCAATCGTTTCTGGCTTTGGAAAACGATGGCTAGGACGCGGTAGTGGTTGGGCGCCGTCGGGTTGGCATCGAGCAGGGAGTTGCCTTTGCGAATGATGCTTTTCCAGGCCCGTCGTTTTTTAACGGCAGAGGCCTGGGTGTTTTGCCCGGCCAGTTCCTGGAGCAGCGCGGTGATTTCGCTTTCCGGGATGCCGGCCACGGCAGGAGCCTGCTGCCCTTGGGCGGTGCAGATGTTCATGCAGGCAAGAAGGACGGTTAGACATGCGGCCCGGATGGCGACTCGAATCAGCTCGTTTGTCATATTTGCTTTTCCTTTCATCATGGCTGGACGACTAGTCACAGGGCGCAGTTTGTCGTTATTCCCCCAGCATCCGTAGACATTATATCTGGAGGAACCATAGCAACACCCCCTATTTTCCCTGGTGGGGATTCAGTCTGAAGTTTTCCCTGTTCTCGATATAGATCCCGAATGGCGACTTGTTGTGTGGCGTGGTTGGAGCGGCGGCTTGGGTGCGTAGGGCTTTGGCCTCGGTGCCCCGACCGAGCTGGTCGAGGATGTCCGCCTTGTAGAGCTCCATCTCCTTGTGGAGGTCGCAGCGGTGGACTTTGCCGAAGCCGAAGGTCTGGTGGGCTTGGATGGCGGTATCGATGTCTGCCAGAGCGGCCTCCCAGTTTTTTAAGCCGACGTAGGCGCGGGCGCGGGAGTAGTAGCGGAAGGTGGCCCACCAGTCGCCTTTGAGTTTTTTGGGACCCCAGGCTTCGGTGAAAAGTTTGATGGCTTGTTTGAAGTCACCCTTGTCCAGTGCGCTTTTGGCGGTTTCCATTTGCAGCCCTGTGAGTTGGGCTTCGACTCCGTATCGGATGACTGATGATACGCGGCTACCTTGCACTGGGTAGTCGAGACCGGAGGTGAACCAGGAGATGCTGGCGTCGGGGCGGAGGATGAAGATGTTAGGGTTTTTGTCAGCGGAGAGGATACCGTATTTGGCGATCAGTGAGTTATTGAGGCCATTAGGGAGAGTGGCTACTTGGCAGGTCCACTCGTGTTTTTTGACATGGGCTTTGATTTTGGCTGTGTCGTTAGAAATGAATGCTGTGATCACTCTGATGCCCTTGGGCTTATGTTCGTCGGCCATGCGGGTCATCTGCTTGACCAGAGCGTCCTGTCCTTTCTCGCTCACTTCATCGGCTGGTAATTCGAGGATGGCGAGGAAGGTTATTTTGCCGTCGGTGGCTTTGGGCAGGATGATGGTTTTGCCGTCTAGGGTGGTGAGTTCGGTTTTGATGATACGGGAGG
>JARFRT010000044.1 GCA_029287105.1 Akkermansiaceae bacterium
GGCAGGTGATGAGCGCCAACGACGCCAAGTGGTCGGTCTTCTGGAGCATGGGCCAGACGCGGACGGATCCGGTGGATGCGGCGAATTTCAACGTCGGCAAGCATGTGGGCCAGGATTCTGACAGAGTCCGCGCCGATGAAACCATTGGCTACATTGTGATCGAGGCGGGCAGCGGCACGATTGACGGTGTGGCCTACGAGGCCGGTGTCGGGGCGGACATTGTCCAATGTTTTGGCGATTCGAGCACGCCCTACAGCTATAGCCTGAGCGGTAGCTTGGGCAGTGTGAGCACTGCGGCGGTCTCGCAGACAGGTATGGACGGCAACGACGGTTCATGGGCGGTGCTTTCCGGATCTTCGGCGGTGACCACCACCAGCCTCGGCCTGCATCTCGCCGAGGACTCACTGAAGGACAGCCGCCAGAAGCACACCAGCGAGCAAGTCGGCTACATCGTATTCGAGTAAGATGCCACTCCCACCCTTGAATCCAATTTGGTCAGCTTGTCTCGTATCCAATTTGTTGACATGCCCTTGCCATCTTCCCCCCTGCAGCCCATTGTTTCCAAATGACGGCGACATCACCCCCCACAAGCCAAAATCAAGTTCCTAGCAGTAGCAGTCAATATTTATGGGGTAGGATGAAGGAGGCGGCCCTGGCCGTCTGCCTGGGTGTGGCGGTGATGCTCCCGGGCGCTATCATTGCCGGAGAGAAGAGTGAGAAGCTTAGCCGCGAAGAGCGCATCGAGTGGTGGCGTGACGGGAAATTCGGAATGTTCATTCACTGGGGTCTTTATGCCATTCCCGCCGGAACCTGGGGTGACAAGGTCTACAAGAGCGGCTACTCCGAATGGATCATGTTCTCATCCAAGATTCCAGCTGAGACTTACAGCAAGCTCGCGGGTGAATTCAATCCGCGGAAATTCGATGCCGATGCATGGTCGGCTTTGGCCAAGGAGGCCGGCATGAAGTACATGGTGCTGACCGCAAAGCATCACGACGGTTTCAGCATGTACGACTCCGACAAGACGGAATATGACGTGGTTGATGCCACGCCTTATGGCCGCGACATCACCGGTGAGTTGGCCAAGGCGTCCCGCAAAGCCGGACTTCACTTTGGCTGTTACTATTCGGTGGACCGCGACTGGTATCGTCCGACGGGGCCGGGGAACCGCTATAAGCAGACCAATACCTGGGACTTTGCCGACTCCAAAGAGGAGGATTTCGACTGCTACTTCAGCGAGTTCGCCAAGCCACAGGTGGAGGAGTTGCTGACCAAGTACAAAGCCGACCTGATCTGGTTCGACGGCATCAGCATGAAGAGTGAAAAGCAGGTCGAGTCGCTCTACAACAGCATTCGCAAGCTGCGTCCGGAAGTGGTGCTCAACAGCCGCATCCACCACTGCACCCCGCCCAAGGTGATCCCGCCGCCGTATTGCGACTACCTCTCAACCGGTGACAACGAGATTGCCAACCGCAACCTGGGCTTCGAGTGGGAGAACCCGGGCTCGATGAACACGAGCTACGGATACAACAAGAACGATCACAAGTGGCGCTCGGCGCGCACCATCGTGCACAACCTCGTCGACACGGTGAGCAAGGGGGGCAACTACCTGCTGAATGTCGGGCCAACCGCCGAAGGACTGATTCCGGAACCTTGCGTCAAGCGACTGCGCGAGGTCGGCAAGTGGATGGATATCAACGGTGAGTCCATTTACGGTACCTCACCATGGGCGAGCTTCACGGAAAAGGCGGATGTCGATGGCGGTGAACCGGTTGAGGTGCGTTATACCGTTCGCGGAGACACGCTGTATGCCACATGCCTGACATGGCCTAAGGGTGGGCTGACGCTGAAGCAAGCTCCAGGGAAGGGGCGCAAGGTGCTGTCCGTGGAGATGCTGGGCAGCGAAGAGAAGCTGGAGTGGAAGGCTGTTTCCGGCGGGTTGAAATTGCCCGTCCCGAGCAAGAAACCGTGTGAGCATGCGTATGCCTACCGCATCCAGTTGTCTGCGGGCAAATAAGCTCGGACGCATGGGCGGTGCTGTTAGGGTAACCCCAACGCAGACCAGGCCGGACTGATTCTCCCTTCTCCCCATTAGCCCTAACCTACGATGAAATTCTATCAAACATCCGTCATCGCGATTCTCATGCTTGCTGCCAGCGGGGGATGGATCCATGCGGATGAAATGAAACCGCTGCTACATCCGCTGTTCTCAGACAATGCGGTGCTTCAACGCGATACCAAGGTGCCTGTGTGGGGATGGACCGAACCCGGCGGTAAGGTCCGGGTCAGCTTCGCGGGACAAGAGAAAATTGCAGTTGCACGCGGTGACGGCAAATGGATCGGCTACCTCGAGCCCATGCCCGCCAGCGCGGAGGGGCGGACACTGGAGATCCAAAGCGAACGCCCGAAGCAGAAAGTGCTCATTCGCGGCGTGCTCGTCGGTGATGTGTGGATCTGCTCCGGCCAGTCGAACATGGAAATGGGCATCGGGTTGTGCAACGAACCGGAGGAAATAGCCAAGGCCGACTTGCCACTCATTCGCCTGCTGACCGTTCCCCACCGCATTTCCTTTACGCCGGAATCCACCCTGGAGTGCCGGTGGCTTCCGTGCGGTCCGGAGAATCTGATGAAGGGCACGTGGGGCGGCTTTTCGGCCACCGCCTATTTCTTCGGCCGGGAATTGCACCGTGAACTCGGGGTTCCCATTGGTCTCATCCACTCGTCATGGGGCGGCACGCCCGGGAAAGCGTGGACAAGCGGAGCCGCGCTCATGCCGCTGGCGGATTACCAAGCGGAGCTTGCCCAGGTGGAGCAGGTGGCCTCGTCAACAGCGCCGGATAAACTCGCCGCATTCATGGACCGCTGGTACCGGGAAAAGGATCCGGGCACCGCCAAGGAATGGTTCAATCCGGAGACCGATGTGGCGACGTGGAAAACAACGTCGATGCCCGCCACTTGGGGGAAATCCGGGCTTCCCGGTTACGAAGGTATCGTGTGGTTGCAGCGGACTTTCGAAGTGCCCGCCGCCTGGGAAGGGCGGAATCTCGTCCTAGGCCTGGGAGCGATCGCCGATGTCGATACCACGTGGATCAATGGCAAGCTCGTTGGTCGCTGCGATTACTTTGATCAAGAGCGCTTATACAGCGTTCCCGCCAAGGCGCTTCGAACGGGTCGCAACGTGATCACCATGCGGGTGATGAATGCCGGCAGCGGCGGGTTTTCGGCAACACCCGCACAAATGAGAATCCATCCGGAGGGTGAGGACGGCGTCGCGGTGTCGCTCGCCGGTCAGTGGCGCATGCGGGCGACGGCGACACGCGCCGCCACCGGCGCGCCGCTGGCCGGGAGGCCGTCGACCACCTCCGTGCTCTACAACGGCATGATCGCTCCCTTGGTGCCTTATGCCATCCAAGGTGCGATCTGGTACCAAGGCGAGGCGGACACCTCGAATTCTGCCCGCTACCGCACGCTGCTTCCGGCCATGATTCGTGACTGGCGCGCTCGCTTTGGCTCGGGCGAATTTGGATTCCACATCGTTTCGCTGGCCAACTACCAGCCCGCGACCACGAAGGTTGCGGCCGGCAATTCCAGCGACTGGGCGGAACTGCGCGAGGCCCAGGCGATGACGGCGAAACACGTGCCCCGCTGCGGGCTCGCCGTGGCAATCGACATCGGTGACGCCAAGGACATCCACCCGAAAAACAAACGGGAGGTCGGGCGCAGGCTCGCCCTGAGCGCACTCGCCAACACCTACGGCCGCAAGATCGAATGGTCCGGCCCTTGGTTCCGATCCATGGAATCGACCGGCAGCGGCATCCGGCTGAAGTTCGATCACGCCGCGGGCGGGCTGCTTGCCAAGGGTGGCAAGCTCACCGGCTTCACTGTCGCCGGCAATGATCGTCACTTCGTCGAGGCCGATGCCCGCATTGAGGGTGACAGCATTCTGGTCTCGTCGCACACCGTGGCAAAGCCGGTCGCCGTGCGCTACGCCTGGGCCGCGAATCCGGAATGCAACTTGTACAACAGGCAAAACCTTCCCGCCGTCCCGTTCCGCACCGATGACTGGCCGTCGCCCACGTCCTCTCAGTGATGGATGAACCACCGGGATTCGGGATTGTCCTGCACGCCCCCGGAGCGCCAGCGCTGTGGGCGGAGG
>JARFRT010000460.1 GCA_029287105.1 Akkermansiaceae bacterium
GATTTCTCATTCCTCGGCGGCATGCTGAAAATCGTCGGCATGGTCGCGCTCGGCATCATTGTCGTCGCCATCGTCTTCCCCAGTGCCATCACCCTCGGTCTCTGGTTTTCCGTCGCCATGGTGGTCTTCGCCGCCGGCACCATTCTCTACAACACCAGCAACATCATCCACCACTACAACACGGATCAATACGTTGCCGCCGCACTCGGCCTGTTCGCCAGCGTCGCCCTCCTGTTCTGGTACATCCTGCGCATCTTTATGTCGCGCGACTGATTGGCAAAATCAACTTCCCCCCACCCCGAATCCGCATGACGGATCCGGGGTGTTTTTTTCACACCACCCGCTCGGGCCCGGCGTAGATGTTCATCTTCGGCGGGCGGAGGAATCCGATCAGCGTCTGCCGGCTTTCACGGGCAAACTCAACCGCCAGCGACGACGGGGACGAGATGGCGGAAACCACCGGAATACGGGCAACCAGCGCCTTCTGCATCACCTCGAACGAAACCCGACCCGAGACCTGCATCAAGGTCTGGGTGAGATCGACCCCCTCGGTCGTCGCCCAGCCAATCACCTTGTCGATCGCGTTGTGCCGACCGACATCCTCGCGCAGAATGAGGATTTCACCGTGGACATCGACCAATGCGGCCGCATGGAGGCCGCCCGTTCGGGCAAACACCTCCTGGGCCGCACGCAGGGCGTCCGGCAAGCCTAACACGACGCCTGCCGGGATGGAAAAACCATCCCCGACCGGCGGCGCGTCCTGCTGGATCGCTTCGATACTCGCCTTGCCGCAGATCCCGCATGACGAGGCACTGAAAAGATTCCGGCTCAACCGCGCGTGATCAAGCACCACGTCATCGGCAAGAAATACGTAGGCGTGGTTTTTTTGTGCCTCCAGGTCGATCCTCGTCACGTCGCCAAGCGATGCCACCATGCCTTCCGTCAGCAAAAACCCGTTGACCAGGTCCTCATCGTGGCCAGGGGTGCGCATCACGACGGCGATAGGCGTGCCGTCGACAGTAATCTGCAACGGTTCCTCGCGCGCCACGTAGTCGGTCACGGGCTCGCGGTCATTGCCCGTCTGTTTCCAAATTTCAAATTCGGCCGACCCCTCCGATTTCTCAGGCATCTTCTTCTCTCCGTTCCACTGTGCCGAGCACATCGAGCGCGCATTCCCCGAGAGTCAGTTCCCCTCCCTTGACGATCCGCGCGCGCAGCCCGCCCTGGCCTTTGAGAAATTCATGGGTCCCTGGTGCGCAGGCTTCGTCCATCCAGTAACACGGCGCACATTCGCACGACCCCGTGAGTTCGAGTCCCCCGAGGGTAAAACGTTGATCGATCAAGTCATTCAGATCAATTCCCTGCACCACCACATTGCGCCTGAATGCCATCGGGTGAAGATCTCCCTGCACCAGCTTATCCCGCACCCGCTCATAGACCGCCCAATCAAACAGGGTGATCTGCCCCTTGTAATCCGGTTTGTAATCGAAAAAGCGGTCGCCCTCGATACCCCGCCCCGCCACACAGCGGATACTCGCAACCTCCTCGATCGGATAATCCAGCGACCCCTTGCCGTGCCGACCATAATAATTATGGCCAGGGGAAATGAAGATATGTTTCAGCGTCACATTCATGGCGTCATCATTGACCGCCAAGTGCCTGATTGCACGGCTAAAGGGACACTATTTCCCCTTCTGTCCACTGGGATCCGTGGTCCGTTTCTCTCGGCGTCAGGCATCAAATCTGCAGGATTTTAAAATATATAGATAAACACTACCCTCAATAGCAAAACCCCCGCTATCCTCACCCTATTTCATAGGAAAACCGTGCATTCGGGGCCTTAGAACACACCCAGTGAGCCAATGGCACTATTTTTATAAAAAACACCCTAAGTCACTCATCACAAGCCCGATAAAACTCATGTTAACGTGTATAAATTTCCAACATCCTGATTATTTTCAGTAATTTTTAATAAATCAATCGACATTATCAACCTTTTTTGTATGTTTTCTATAAACAAAGGCCGCAAGCCATCAGCGTGCGACTTCACGGACGGATTAAAATCCAATCCCCCGCCCACCCTGACCCTGACCCTCTCATGAAGACCCTCGAAAAGCCAATCTGCTTGAATCCAAGTCTGCGCCCCCCCAAAAAAGAGAATCAACGCTACATCATCGAAGGCGCCCTGGGCAAGGGAGGACTGGGGGTGGTCTCCCGGGGCCATGACACTAAACTTGATCGGAAAGTCGCCATCAAGCGTCTCCGGCTCGAGCATGTAGACAACTCCATTCCTCCTGACACCCTGCTCCGGGAAGCCCTCATGCTGGCATCACTCAATCACCCGAACATCGTCTCGGTTTACGACTTCTACGAGGAAGATAGAGAGATATGCATCGTCATGGAACTTCTCGAGGGAAAAAGCCTTGATCACAGTTGCGGGGAATCAAAATTCACCATGGAACAGTTCTCTGAACTCGTCCAACAGACCCTGGAAGCCCTACTGGCTGCTTACTCAGCCAATATCGTGCACGGTGACATCAAGCCCCAGAACATTGTCAAAATCGATAATCCCCACGGACGCGACCAGTATAAACTGCTGGATTTTGACCAATCCCACTTTGTTGATACCAAGATCTCACCAGCAAGTGCTCACAGCACCTACGGCTCAATTTACTACATGGCGCCTGAACTCTTTGAAGGTACCGCCCCCACACACGCCTCCGACATCTACTCCATGGGTGCCGTTTATTATCATGCCCTTACCGGTCAACACCCCTGCCAGGGAAATACCACCATAGAAATCATGGCCGCGCACCTACGTCATGACATCATCCCCTTAAACGAGCTACGCCCTGACCTCCCGGAGTGGCTCGGCCAGTGGGTTCATTGGCTGCTATCCCGGAAGCCTACGGAAAGACCCCGGCCTCCCCGAGCAGTGAAGGAGTTCCTTCACTCGTCGACCCCGGCACCTCAGCAACTCCTCCCCGACACCCTGAAACGATCTGCAAATACCGGGAGCGACTTGAACATGACGGCAGGAACGTTGATCAAGACTATCAAATCGGACAATCTCACCCATGCGCAGGCTTGATTTTTGTCAATTGACACAAACC
>JARFRT010000068.1 GCA_029287105.1 Akkermansiaceae bacterium
CACTGACACTCGGCACACTTCCCCCCCTGGGCCAGCCAGGTGAACAACGGGATATTCCGATACCAGGGAATGTCCTTGTTACAGGTCGGGCAAAACGATCGCTTCGGCTTGTTCACCGAAAGCCCACGCGGAAGCCGGTAGATGGCAACGTTGAGAAAGGAACCCACACAGGCGCCGAGAACAAAGGCCGAGATAACAAGGATGGGGTGCTGCCAGTTGACGGCCTGCAACGATTCGAGAAAAGTGGGCATGCCAGGTTTTTAAACTCCAAATACCAAAAACCAAATACCAAAATCGAGCAATCGCCCCCCAACAAGGTTTCGTTTGGAGTGCTGCGGCTTGCCGCCGCTTTCTTCTGAACCGGCTTGACGGTTCTTCTCCGGCGAAGCTGCACTTTCTCTTCATGCGGTTTTCACCAACACAGCGCAGTCCGCCGCAGTCCAAATCGCTCCGCAAAATCTTGTTAATCCTGTTAATCCTGCCTAAAAAATACCAACCCACACCTCCCTCCACACTTCCCATGTCCCACCTCAAGTCAGCCGCCCACGCCACCGCCATGCGCCTCATCGACGCCGGCCATACCGCGTACTTTGCCGGCGGCTGTGTCAGGGACACGCTGCTCGGCATGGTGCCCAAGGACTACGACATCGCCACCTCCGCCACTCCGGATGAGGTCCAGGCCCTGTTCCCCCGCTCCAATGCCATCGGCGCCCACTTCGGCGTCATCCTCGTCAAACAAAACGGCCACCCGTTCGAAATTGCCACCTTCCGCCACGACGGATCCTACAAAGACGGCCGACACCCGGAATCCGTCACGTTCTCCACCCCCGAGGAGGACGCCCGCCGACGTGACTTCACCGTCAACGGCCTCTTCCAGGATCCGCAAAGCGGGGAAATCATCGACTTCATCAACGGCCAGACCGACCTCAAGGCCCGGCTGCTCCGCGCCATCGGCACACCCGCCGACCGGTTTCAGGAGGACGCACTCCGACTCATGCGCGCCGTGCGCTTCGCCACAACCCTCGGATTTAAAATCGAACCCGGCACCTGGTCGGCCGTCTGCGACAATGCCGGGTTATTGGAAAAAATAAGCACCGAGCGCATCCGGGATGAATTCACCCGCATCCTGGTGTCCAACAACAGGGCCCACGGCTTCGACCTACTCACCGAGAGCGGACTCATGCGCCATATTGTGCCGGAGGTTTACGATCTCATCGGCTGCGAACAACCACCGCAATGGCACCCCGAGGGGGATGTTTACACCCATACCCGTATCATGCTCGAAATGCTCGGGGACGACCCGTCCCCCGAACTCGCGCTCTCAGTCCTGCTGCACGATATCGGCAAACCCGCTACGTTCAGCTACGATGAATCCGACGACCGGATCCGCTTCAATGGCCACGACCGCGTCGGCGCCGAGATGGCAGAAACCATCTTGCGCCGACTGAAATATTCCAACAGCACCATCGACGCTGTCTGCGCAATGGTGGCCAACCACATGAATTTCATGAATGTGCAGCAAATGCGCACTGCCAAGGTGAAACGCTTTATGGCCCGCCCCACCTACGAGGACGAAATGGAGCTTCACCGGGTCGACTGCGCCAGCAGTAACGGCTTCACGGACAACTACGTCTACCTCCGTTCCAAGGAGGCCGAGTTCGCCGCCGAACCCCTCATCCCGCCACCCCTGGTGACAGGTAAGGACCTCATCGGCCTCGGCCTCAAGCCAGGCCCCCATTTTAAAAAGATCCTCGACCAAATCCAAACAGAACAGCTGGAAGGAAGGCTGAATGATAGGGAAAGCGCCATAGCACATGTTAGGAGCTTGATTGATCTGGAGTGCTGAGGCTTGCCTCCGCTTTCTTCTGAACCGGCTTGCCGGTTTCACCCCGGCGTAGCCGCACTTTCTCCACCTCCTGAAATACTCCAACACGCTGCCCCCCCACACACGAGGCAAGCCTCGCCAAACCTCAAAGCGGAGGCAATGCATGCTTTCTCCCCAGCCCGACGGAGGAGGAGGGCCGCATTTCAGCATGGCGTGGGCGGGCGAGAGCAACCCCTCCGCACTCCGGATCACTCATCGGCTTTGTCTTTCAACTCAGCGAGCACGTCAGACATGTCCCGCAACTCGTCCCATACCTGCTTGCGCACGTAGACCGGCGCATCCTGCCGCACCGCCAATGCCAGACAATCACTCGGGCGGGCGTCAATTTCCACCACCTTGCGCTCCATAATCTCATTTTCCGCCACCACAAAAAGCCGGGCGTAAAATATGTCGCCCTCGGCTTTGACAATCACCGCCCGCTCCACCTTGGCACCAAAGGCGTCCAACATCTGGGAAAACAAATCATGCGTCAACGGTCGCGGCGGCTTCACCCCCGACATCACCGCATTGATCGACGCCCCGATCGCCGGCTCAATGTAAAAAACAATCACCTTCTCGCCATCCCCCAAAAACACCGCACAACCCGCCGAGGTCGGCATCAAGGCAACTGGCTCTACTCTAACGTGATCTTTCATTCTTAAAATTCGGTTTTTAGAGTTCACCCCCATTCGGCCTGTCCAGAAACCGCCTCGATACCTTGACATACTTTTCCGCCCAGTACCTGATCCCTTCCTGCTTCTTCTTATCCAGGGTTTTGACCACTCTCGCCGGACTTCCTAGAACAAGTGACCCGGGCGGTATTTGCATCCCACCCGTCACCAGGGCATGGGCCCCAATGATCGAGCGCTCGCCGATCACGGCGCCATCAAGAATACAGGCACCCATCCCCACCAACACCTCATCTTTCACCGTGCAGGCGTGGATGATGGCACTGTGGCCGACCGTGACCAGCTCGCCGATATAGGCACCATGGTCGTCTGCCAAGTGAACCACCGCATTGTCCTGGATGTTCGATTTCGGGCCGATCACAATTTCATTAATGTCGCCACGCAGTGTCGTGTTGTACCAGATGCTCGCTTCCTCCCCAATCTTCACCCGGCCAATCACATCCGCACTGCCCGCAACAAATACGCTGGGGGCAATCTCCGGAGCAATCCCGTCAAATGTCTCAATCGCCATGGCTTGAACATATCGCGCCTCAAAGTCTTTCACAAGCGGGGTTTTCACAAGTTGCAATCATCCCATGTCAGTGGCATACTCCTGCGCATCCCCTCCGCCCCCGCACTGGCGGAATCATCACCCACGGACCACGGACTCCCACCGCGACCCTATGAAGGAAATCTATACCATTCTCGCCATTCTGATCTTCGGATACGCCCTTCGCTCCTGCAAAACGGTCATCCTCCGCAAACTCGGCGCCGTGGTTATGCTTGTTGCATCAGGCCTTTGCTTCTATTACCTGACAGGTAGCATCGGATGGGGGATCGGCGCTGCCGCGGCATGGTTTTTCCTGCCATGGATCGAACTGCTCACCCGCATCCGCAAAATGCGCATGCCCGTCGAAAACAAACTCGAACAACGATTCTCCACCAACATCACCGGCTTCCCCAACGCCGAAGAACACATCTATATGCTGGAACAGGCCAGCTTTGAACATATCCGTGACTGCAGTTGGAACCTCGGCGGCATGGAACAACTCTACCGACTCTACTGGAATGCAGAAACGCGAACCGTGGTCTCACTCTGCCTCTGTGAACAATCCAATGTGACCTTCTCCTACCTGACCATCACCTCACGCGATATTTGCAACGGCGTCTGGCGCACCACCAACTTCCCGTTCTCCCCGACACTCAAACCCACTCCGAGCGTACACTGGAACCAGATAAGCTGCGTCAATGACAGCCTGCTCAAACTCATCGAGCACCACTACCATTTCCTCGACAAACAGGGGTTCATCGATGATGACTTCAGTATCCCCGACCCCGATCACCTGGAAACGGAAATCGAACACGAACTCAGCCGACAAATCGACCACAACCTCAATCAGGGCATCATCCAACTCACCAATGACGGAAACTTCCGCTACACCGCACGAGGCCTCCTCTATCTCTGGCGCCAGTTCATCCGCGATATGATCCGCCTCTGCTAAAGCCAAGCCAACTTCCCGACTTCAAGACTTCCCGACTTCCCGACTTCAAGACTTCAAGACTTCAAGACTTCAAGACTCCAGGGCTTCAGGACTTCAAGAATACATCTTCGTGTAGTATTCATCCGCCATGCGGTCGGAGTCAAAGAATGGCACCACCTCATTCATACTGTTGAGCACGATATTCCACCAGGTCTCCGGGTGATCGTAATAGGCCGGGAGAACCTTCGTCTCAAGAAGCTGATAGAAACCCAGCATGTCATGCCGGTCGCGCGCCTCAGAGGAAAGGGAGCGATCCGCCTCGGGGATGATAAAGGAATTGTGCCCGTCCTTGGCAAACTCGCAGACCCAACCATCGAAGGTGGAGAAATTCACACTACCATTCATCGCCGCAGACATCCCCGATGTGCCGGATGCCTCACGAGTCACGACCGGATTATTCAACCAGATATCCGACCCGTCCTTCAGCAGCTTGGAAAGCGATAACTCGTAGCCAACCAGAACCGCGGCATTCGAGTATTTTTTGGTCAGGTTAACCAGATGGTTGAAGGTGTCGATCGCACCATAATCCTTCGGATACGGCTTTCCGGCCCAGATAATCTGGACCGGGCGCTCGGTGTTATTGAGCATCGCCTCAAAACGCTCGATATCGCGTGTAATAAGGTCAGCACGCTTGTATCCTGCAAAGCGACGTGCCCAGACGATTGTCAGGAAATCCGGGTCCATGAGCCGACCCGTCTGGTCGGCAACCTCCTTGAACAGGCGCTTCTTGAGCTCACGCTTCCGCTTGGCCAGCGCCTTGATATCACCCGCGACGCGCGCGGCTTCCAACTCCGCATCAACCCAGTATTTTTTGTTCTGGGCATTGGTGACGTGGTCAATCTCGCAGATATCATCGTGACCCTTCCACATCTCACGGGAAACCTCACCGTGCAACTTCGATACAGCATTCGATTTGTGACTCAATCGAAGCGCCGCAAGTGAGTGACTGAACTCGTCACCTTTGACACCACTGATCTCACGGGCATCCTCTCGTGACAACCCGTTGAAGAACGTAAACTTATACAACAAATCAAAACTCGACTTCTCGTTACCCGCCTCCACCGGCGTGTGTGTCGTGAACACAAAACGCTTTTTCACCTCTTCCACTGATCCATACTTCCCATAGACATGAAATGCCGCGGAAAGCGCATGCGCCTCATTCATGTGCCAAACATCAGGGTCGACACCAAGCTGATCAAGCAGCGTGGCACCCCCGATACCTAACAAAATATACTGAGCCGTGCGAGTCAGGAAATCAGAGTCGTAGAGACGGTGCGAAATCGTCCGCGACATCACATCATTCTCATCAATATCCGTCGTCAACAAGAACATCGGGGCCGAGCCAAAGGTGTCTGCGGGGAGATACATCACCTTCACCCAGACGTCGTGATCGTGAATCTTGATGGTGAACTTAATGTCGGTCTCCTGAAGGAAATGGTAATGCTTGCGGCGCGACTGCACGGCCATCTCCCGGTCTTCACCACGCGTCTGGTTGTAATAGCCATACGACCAAAGAATGCCGATACCGATGAGATTCTGCTTCAGGTCATAGGCACTCCGCATATGCGACCCCGCAAGGAAACCGAGTCCTCCGGAGTAGATTTTCAGGGTCTGGTCAATCGCGAATTCAGAGCTGAAATAGGCAACGCTCTTTTTATACTTCGGGTTGATCTCGTACGGATGCTGGTAAGGTGCAGGTAAAAAGCTCATAATGGTGGGTGGGAGCCCGTTTGATACTCTTCCCTCATCGCTAAGCCAAGGAGGATTTGTGTCTTTTTCCATCCTTGCATTGTCTCAACACGCGGTGAATGCTGCCCGCAGCATGGCAAAATGGAAAAAATACCTCATCGGCCAGTGGACATGGACACGTCCCATCAAGTCCTTTGCCTTTGTTTACCTTGCCCTGCTCGTCGTTGCCCTCGGTTTCTCCGACCTGATCATCTACCAACCGCCCGCGTCAGGATACTCGGAAAATGACCCGCAAATCCACACGCTCGAGACCCCCGGCGGAACACGCATCGGCATGTTTCATCTTCCGGCCGAACCCGGAATGCCCACCCTGCTTTGGTCCCATGGCAATGCCGAGGATCTCGGTTACCTGGCGGACCGCTTTCAACGCTTTCACACCCGTGGCTACGGGATTCTCGCCTACGATTACCCCGGCTACGGCATCAGCACGGGAAAACCCGGCGAGGACAGCTGCTACGAAGCATGCCAAACCGCATGGAACCACCTCACGGCTCAACTTAACGTGCCGCCCAAGCACATCATCATCTACGGCCAGTCGGTCGGGAGCGGCCCGTCCGTCTGGCTCGCATCACGTCAGCAAACCGCCGGGCTCATGCTGGTATCCCCCTTCACATCAGCTTTTCGCGCAGTCACCCGCATCCCCCTTTTTCCCGGGGATCGCTTTGATAACATCGGCCGTATCCAGTCGATCAGCACCCCCCTGCTCGTCGTCCACGGCGCACAGGACCAGGTCATAGGCCAGTGGAATGGCAGGAAACTCTACCAGCTCCATTCCGGCCCCAAAGAATTCCTCAACATCCCCAACGCAGGACACAACGACCTTTATCTCATTGCAGGAGACCAAATACTCGACGCGCTCGATTCCTTTTGGTCAAAACAGACCCGACGCCCAAATACGCCCTGACGCCGCCTGCACGATCACAGCCTGACATCAAAAAAATCCAGCATCACAGCGCGATATACCTGGCGCTTGAACTCAGGCAGCCATTTCAACTTGAAATCCTCAGGCCAAATCCATGCGTAGCGTCCAAACTCGGGTGACGTCTGGTCCAAATCAATCTCAGGGGCCGACTTTTTCAGCCGACACAGGTAGTATGTCTGCTCCTGGCCATCGAAGTACTGCTGCTGCTTCTTCACCTGATTCGGATAGAGGTAACTATAACCCCCACGTTTCTCCAACACCTTGTAACTCCCCCAGGGAAGTCCGATCTCCTCCTCCACTTCCCGCGCCAGAGCCTTGATGAGCTTTTCCCCCTCATCCACCCCCCCCTGGGGGAACTGCCATGCCCCCTTGCTATTGAGACGCTCACAAACCAACAATTTCCCCTTCCGGTTCAAGAGCAACACTGCAACATTCGATCGGTAGTTCGCCATGACGGCACTTTTCATAGCGCCTGTTTTTTCCTCAATCAAGGTTTTGACGAAACTTTGATATTGAGAAAAAATCAGGTGCTAATGCATTGATTGTTAAGGGTTTAGGTCGCTTCCCCTGATTGCCGTTGACCACCTCTATTGACCACCTACGCAAAATATGCCATACTTTAAGCATGGCAAACGATTGGGAAAAGGTAGCAGAGAACATGGTAAGACACAGGCCGTCGGGAGGACTCTATTTAAGAGCCAAGGTAGGTGGCAAGGTAATAAGGAAATCTTTAGGGCTTAAATCCGTCCGACCGGCTAAGATCAAGCGTGACACCATGCTTGCAGAGTTGCGGGCGAAGTCGGGAATCGTCACCGATGGCGAGGCCGTCACAGTCGAGCATGCGCTGACAATGATGCAAGCATGGTTCGATGGTCGCCAACTCAAAGAATCCACGAGGCTATGCAAACTGCAATTCTTGGAAGTCCTCCGCCAAACGCTACCGAAAAGCTCACCCACCCTCTGGACTGATGGCGACATGGAAAAGTGGTGGAAAGATCCCGCAGTGTCTAAATATGCCGCTCCGCGCCGAAATGCGATTTTAGACACGCTGCGAAAAATGATCTCGATGCTGATT
>JARFRT010000598.1 GCA_029287105.1 Akkermansiaceae bacterium
CCATTTCCCGACAGAATTACCAAGAGGATTGATCAGTTGGTTATGTTGCGGTTTATAATTAGGATCGGAAAGTAATTCCGATATCCATACGTCGGGGTCGCTTGTCGCTATTAAGGCCATCACTTGCTCTTTCACATGGAGGGCAGATGTGGGGTCTTTAATTTTTTTAGCCTCGTTGAGTGCATAGACAGCATCGTTCTTGGCGATCACGATGAGGACGGCTTGGAGGGCTGTGTTGTAGAATCGAGTGTCACCTGATTTGGCGAGTCGGAGTGCTGCCTCAGGATCGACTTCTGCCCAGCGTCTAAACGTATGGGGGACTTCGTGCCAGTTTGGCCTGCCTCGTTCGGAAGCGTGTGCATCTGCGAGGTCGGCAGCCAGCGCGGCAAGCTCACTTTCGTTCAATTTGGCGAGGGCTATTTGTAGAGGGACTATGTTATCACGTCCGGATCTATTGATGAGGTCACGAAGCTGATCTGCTGTGGTGATGGCTTCGGCACCAGCCCCGGCAGAGGAGACGCGTGGTGGTCGTTTTGTCCGTGAGCGGGTGGTAGACCTTGGTTCGGAAGAATGCTTGCGGCCTATGCTGGGTTCGCTGCTGTCTTCATCATCAGGGGAAGCGCTGAATCTTCCGCCAACGAATGCCAGAATGAAGCCGACGGCGATCGCGATATTCTTTGGTTTAATCCATACTGCGTTCATTCGCGCCATCATGTTGAAGCTGATAAGAATAGGCAAGAATATAGAAATGGGATGAGGTAGAGAAATGGATCGTCTGCGCCTTGGACTCCCCCTATTTCCTCTGCTAAGCTTCCGCATCGTTAGGAGTCCGTGGGAAGGGGGTAGCAAGTATTTTTTTAAGCCTGTCTTACTTGGTATTGGGAGTTTAAAACTTGGAGTTTATCCCCCCCTTTGATCATCTACCCGTTTTGTGAAGTGCCATTCCGGACTGTCCCATTTTTTGTCACATGTTGTCACAACACCGTATTCTTGCGTCAATAGACTTGGAATGCCTGGAGCCTTTTGCTAAAAATTTAAGCAATTCTTCTAAGGATTTAGCCTTTGGTGTTTCTAGTCATTATTACATCTAGTTTCAGACCCATTACCGAACCATTATGAAAACCCCATCTATTATGAAAATCTCATCTGTGTTTAACCCCCTGACGGGGGCCTGTCTGTCTGCCCTTATTTCCCTCTCTGTCCCTGCCGCTGCCCAGCAGGAGATCGGCTACATCGAGAATTTCGCCCTAGCCGAGAACCGTGAGGAGGCCCTGAAGCAATTGATTGCCGGAACGGAGGACTACTACTACTTCCACGCCCTGCATTACCAGAACACCGGCCAGAAGGCCAAATATGGGGTGATCCTCACTCAGTGGAAGAAACGCTTCCGGAGCTCGAACCGCCGGGCGGTGATCGAGCGTCGCCAGGCGTTGCTCAATTATGATCAGGATCCGAAGGGCTCTTTGGAATTCATTCGCCGCGAGTTGGGCCTGAAATTCAACCACCAGCAGGAGGGCAAGGCTCAGGAGGCGAATTATCCCGGCAAGCTCGATCAGAAGGAAATCACTTGGGACAAGTTTCTGGCGCAGGCACTGAGCGGGACCAAATCCTTGGACCGGTTGTCTTACCGGTCATTCTATCCACTCTTGGCCAGCAAGCGCAACCTGACATTGATCCAGCGACGCAATCTCCTGTCCCGGGCAACGATGCCCGACCTGCCCGGACTCGTGAAACTCATCGCGGCCGATCTTGCCACGAAGGAAAGCCGGGGCTTCGGCGAGTTCAACATCCACCGGGCATTGACTCTCGCCCAGCTGAACGAACTCCGTGGCCTGCGCGGGGATCTCCTCCGCAACGAGAAATTCGTGCACACCTACCTCGTGAAAATCCGGCCCGGCGCGGACAGTGATCCGGCGGGTGATGTGGCGGCGCGACAGGCCTACCTCGATCAAGCCTGGGCCTTCGTGAAGGACCTCGCGCCCAGCTTTAACTCCCTCAAGGCACACCTCCTTTACCAACGTCTGCAGCATGACCGCTCCGTCGGCGTGCGCGATCAGGCGCGTTTCCTTGAATACTTGAAACTGCCCCGAAACGTCTCCTACATCCGTACGGATTGGCGTCTTGAAGAAAAGGAGCTTTGGAAGAATGCCGCAGACTGCAATCGGGACTTCGGTCCGGTGACCGGACTGCCGCGGATTGGATCGGATCAGGCCCTGGTCAGTGACTACCTGCTCCACTTCTTCAAGGAGGCCAAAGACTTCAAGCACTATGCGCCCTACATCAAGGAGAGTTGGCTGAAGGCGGTCTTTGCGGAGTCCAAGATCGTCAACGGTATCGGAGACCCGGAGCGCTGGACCTCGATGCTGAGCCCCGCGGCTTTCCAGGCTTTGAAAGATCGCGTTGATCTTGAGTTCGATCCCGCACACCGCGCCGCGCCTGGCAAGGGTGTGGCCAATGCCGAGCAATTCGGGATCAAGGATCCCGTCAAGCTGCGCCTGCACGTCAAAAATGTGCCCAAGCTCATCGTCAAGGTCTTCGAACTGAATCCGCTGAATCACTATCTTGAGAGAGGCATCGAGCTGAGCACCGATGTTAATCTCGACGGCCTCGTCGCCAACCACGAGCGGACGGTGGAATACAAGGACGCACCCGCACGCCGCATCGCCCGAGACTTTCAATTTCCCGAGATCGAAAACCGCCGCGGCGTCTGGGTGGTCGAGTTCATCGGTGGGGGACAGAGTAGTCGCGCTGTGATCCGCAAGGGGCGACTCGACGTGCTAACGGAAAGAGCTTCCGCGGGAGTCATGGTCACCGTGCTCGACGAATCGCATACACCGGTCGCGGATGCCGCAGTTTGGTTTGGCGGACGCCGGGTGGAGTGTGACAAGGATGGTCAGGCTCTGGTGCCGTATTCCACTAATCCGGGAACCCGGATACTCGTCGTGGAGGATAGCTCCGGCTTTGCTTCGCTGGCCCGCTTCTCCCATCCCGCAGAAGCATACGGCTTGAAGGCCGGCTTCCACGTGGACCGTGAGGCTCTGCGTCCCGGTGCACGGGCGACCCTCGCGGTGCGTCCCTTGCTCACCGTCGCCGGTCAGCCCATCTCCCTGACCCGGCTTTCCGATGTCCGTCTGGTGCTATCGGCGACCGACATCGATGGGATCACCACCACCACGACCATCAACGATTTCAAGATCGGGTCGGATCGCGAGGCGACCCACGAGTTCCGCATTCCCGATCGGCTCGCACAGATTACCGCGGTGCTACGGGCGAAGATCAAAGTGGCCAGTCAAGGAGGTCAGGAGCGGGAGTTGAGCCATCAGGCCATCTTCCGGGTCAATGGCCAGTTGCGGACGGACAAGGTTGATGATCTTTTCCTCAGCCGCATCGGAGCAGGATTTGTTCTCGAATTCCTGGGTCGCACCGGTGAGGCGCGGGGCGGACGCAACGTGAACGTGCAGCTCAGGCGTCCCGGTTTTACGCAGTCACGCAACTTCACGCTGAAAACCAATGCCGCTGGCGTGGTTGACCTGGGTCCTTTGCAGGGGATTGGCAGCTTGAGTGCATCGACTCCGGACGGACGTCAGCAGAGGTGGAACCTGCCCAAAGATCGTAGAAGCTCTCTTGGCGTTATTCATTCGGTGGCGGGCGATCCGGTTCGGGTGCCGTATATTGGCAAGCTGAACCGCTCGGAGGTCGCTCTCTTTGGTTTTGCATCCGGCACCTTCGTGACCGATCAGTTCAGCAAATTGAAACTCGAAGTAGGATTTCTGGTGGCTAACGGACTGACTCCAGGCGACTACCTTTTATACCAAAAAGACAGCCAGCAGCGCATGACGATCCGTGTGGTGGCCGGCAAACGGTCCGTGGGGTATGTCTTCAACCAAGCCCGCACCCTCGAGCTCGACGAACGCGCTCCGGC
>JARFRT010000040.1 GCA_029287105.1 Akkermansiaceae bacterium
CACGAGTCTCGTGGGCTCGGAGATGTGTATAAGAGACAGCTATCAACTTAAGCCAGGGACAAGATGGCCAGGCCGCGGTCCTCTGCGCAGAAGATGACTGGAAAAACTCCCTGCTAGCCAAGTTACTCAAGGCCAGCGAACAAACATCACGGTCACCGCTGATGGAACAAATCCTGCGCTACTACCTCGCCGCCGTCTTCCTTCTCGGGATCGGCGGCGGACTTGCATGGATGGTCTCCGGGGAACCACTCGCTACCGCAGTGCAGGTCACCATCTCCGTCTTCGTGATCTCATGCCCGTGCGCACTCGGCGTGGCCCTGCCCCTCGCCGATGAGTTGGCATCCGGCCGCATGCGCGCGCTCGGTGTGTTCATCCGCAAACCCGCATTCTGGAGTCGCGTCCGCCAGATCAAAACCCTATTTTTCGATAAAACGGGCACCCTCACCATGGATCTGCCCGAACTGGTCCAGGCCGACCACCTCGACGCCCTTGACGACCCAAGCACCACCTTCCTCGCTCTGCTCTGCAGCCATTCCCGACACCCGCTGTCACGATCCGTGATGCGCTCGCTCGGGCTCCGCGGTCAACGCTTGTTAACGCAAGCCGGGACCAACGATCCACTCGTGGTCCATGAGCTCCCGGGACTCGGCACGCACCTCACAACCGCCAAGGGCAACAGATGGTCACTCGGCAAATGTGGCTGGGACGGGGCGTCCTCCGCTACGGCGCAGGCCACCGGCGCCGGCTGCGAACTCCGCTGTGACGGCCGGCTCGTCTCCCGTTTCCAGTTTCGGGAAGCCCTGCGCCCTGAAGCGGCCGAAACACTCCGACAACTCCGCAACCACGACCCTCACATCCTCAGCGGCGACCACAACGAACGCGTCAACGAAATCGCCAAGTTGCTGGGAATTCAATCTGATCACGTGCATGCCGGCCTAAGCCCCGATGACAAAGCCGACCTGGTTCGCCAAATCGATCCCGATCACAGCCTGTTCCTCGGTGACGGGGCCAACGACTCGCTGGCCTTTGACGCGGCGACCATCACGGGTGCCGTTGCCGGTCGCGGCCTGCTCGAGGCCAAGGCCGATTTTTACTTCCTCTCAAGCGGCCTCCACTTCATTCCCGCCATGTTCAAACTTGCCAAATGCCATGCCAGCGCCGTACGCACCGTCTTTGCATTCAGCCTGTGTTATAATCTGATCGCCATCGGCGTGTGCCTGGCGGGCCTCATGAATCCCCTGCTTGCCGCCATCCTCATGCCTTTGAGCTCCCTCGTCTCCCTGTCACTGGTAGGCCTGAAAATCCCGGCAAACAGTCGTTCCAACGAACTCATTGCCAAGAAAGACTGAGTACGATACAATCCGCCCAACAATGAGCGGAGAAAGAATCCACCACCTGTCTGAGGCGATCTACCAGCGCCTACTTGAGAGCAAATCCTTCAGCGAGTATGAAATGGCCTTCCGATCCGCCACCGGATTGCCCATGCGTATCGTCCAGGCCGACCCTAATTCATGGCATCTCACCGAACACCGGGATAACCAGAGCAAGTTCTGCGAACAACTCAACCTCTGCGAAGCGGCGTGCAAAGCTTGTATCAAAGTCAACCGCGACCTGATGCACAAGTCAGCCATCAAGGGGCCAACCTCCTGTGACTGCTTTGCCGGACTGAGCGCCACTTCCATCCCCGTTTACGCGGGCACCATGGTCGTCGGTTATTTAAAAACAGGCCAGGTATTCCAAAAACCCCCGACACGAGAGGGATTCGCCGAAGCCATGAATCAACTCGATGGCGAGATCTTCTCCGAAGCCCAACTCAAAACCCTCAAAAAAGCCTACCTCGAAACCAGCGTTGTTAGCCCTGAACGCTACCAGAGCATGGTCACCCTGCTCGACCACTTTGCGCGCGAACTTTCCGCCCAAGCCGAAAAACTCGCCATCGCCGCAAACGAGGAGGAACCGGTGTCCATCAGCAAGGCCCGCGAATATATCCACTCCCAGCTCGACGAGTCGATCACCCTGCCCCAGGCCGCCCGAGTCGCGGGCATGAGCGAGTCCCACTTCTGCCGTCAGTTCAAACTGGCCACCGGCATGACGCTTACCGAATACGTCAACTACGCCCGCATCCTCTGGGCGAAAAAAGAACTGCTCAAGCCAAACGCACGTATCTCCGAGGTCGCGTTCATGGTCGGGTTCCAGTCGCTCTCCCAGTTCAACCGATGTTTTGCCAAGTTCCACGGCGGCTCGCCCAGCCAATACCGGGACGAAGTCTCCGCGCTGCCAACCTCCTCCAAGGTTGCCAGCTAGACCAACCACCGCCCGGCCGAGTATCCCGGCCAACATCCGGCCAACCCGAAGGCCTCGGTTCAACTTGAAAAAAGCGGAACGGTCACCCGTTCCGCTTTTTGCATTTTCAAAGAGAAAAATTCGAGAGCTCAGGCTACTCGGCCGGCTTGGTAAGCTCCGCCAGCTTGGCTCGGGTCACCGGCTCTTTCTCGTCCTTCCACTGGACACGGAATTTGGCGACGTCTTCCGCACTGACGGCCGCCGCCGTGTTGCCAAATGACGAGCGCACATAAGTGAGCACGTCCGCCAGCTTTTGGTCGTCGGCAAAAGCCGCTTCCAAAGGTGCCATAATCCCGATATATTCGGTGCCCTCTTTCTTGATGCCCTTGAGAACCACCAGGGCCAGCACCGAGGCGTCACCCGTGATCACCTTGGACCCGACAAGTGATGGTGCCATCTTTTTGTCTCCGATCGGAAGACCCGTGCCGTCCGGGTTGTGACAGGCGGCACAAAGCATATACGCGGCCTTGCCGGCAGCTTCGTCGGCATGGACTGCCATCGTGGCAAAGCCGAGCAACAAGGGAGTAAGTAGTAGTTTCTTGATCATAATGGTTGGTGGAATAAGGGTAATCAGGGTAGTTGAATTTATCAGGGTTTCAATCAGGGGGCTTAACCAGGGACGTGTCCGACTGGTCCGACTGCTGCTCGCTTGCTTGCGAGCCCAGCCGCGCAGTCACTATTGCATACATCAACAAAACTTCCAGAGCATTTCTTTGATGACACAATTCTCTGCGTATTCTGCCCACACAGACGGAACCCACACGAAAAAGTGCCGCAATCGAGCGTTGAAGTCCCCCCGTTATTCCGCTTAGTTGCTCTCGCGCACGCGAGCCACGTGTGCTTATTCACCATGCCCATCTCAGATTACATCGTCACCATCGGCCTCGAGGTCCACTGCCAGATCAAGTCGAATAGCAAAATGTTCTGCGCCTGCGCCACCAGCTTCGGCGAAGAACCCAACAGCAACGTCTGCCCGGTCTGCCTCGGCCTCCCCGGCGCCCTGCCCGTGCTCAACCAGTACGCCATCGAACAGACAATCCTCGCCGGCATGATGATCGACTGCACCACGCCCGAAGTTTCCAAGTGGGACCGGAAAAACTATTTCTACCCGGACATGCCCAAGAACTTCCAGCTCACCCAGTTCGACCTGCCACTCTGTATCGGCGGCGGCGTACCGCTCTACGATCTCGCTTACCCGAAGGAAGTCCAGAAATCCATCCCGAACCCCGGCAAAACCGTCAAGGTCACCCGTATCCACCTCGAGGAGGACGTGGCCAAATCCACCCATCACGCCAATAACACCACCATCGACTTCAACCGCGCCGGAACCCCCCTGATGGAAATTGTTTCCGATCCCGACATCGATACTCCGGAGGAGGCCTTCGCCTACCTCAAATCACTCCAGCAAATCCTCATCTACGGCGGCATTTCAGATGCCGACATGGAAAAAGGCCAGATGCGCTGCGATGTCAACGTCTCGCTCCGCCCCCACGGCCAACAAGAACTCGGTGAGAAAATCGAACTCAAAAACCTTAACTCGATCTCCGCCGTCAGGGCGTCGCTGCACCACGAAATCCACCGCCAGGCCGAGGAACTCGATGCCGGCATCCCGCAAATCCAATCAACCCGCCGCTGGGACGCCGCCATGGGGGAAACCCAGATGATGCGCACCAAGGAGGACGCCCACGACTACCGCTACTTTCCCGAACCCGACCTGCTGCCAATCCGCACCGCCAGCCTGATCGAAAAAATGCGCCCCCAAGTCCCCGAACTGCCGCACGAGAAACGCCAACGGTTTGAGGAAAACTTCGGCATCAACGCCTACGACGCCGGGGTTCTCACCAGCGACCAATCACTAGCCAACTACTTCGAAAAAGCCGCCACCGACCCGAAACTCGGAAAAAAGGTCGCCAACTGGATCACCAATGGCGTGCTCGCCAAGCTCAACGAAAATAACACCAGCATCCTCGACTGCCCGCTGCCCGCCAGCCACATTCTGGAGCTGGTCCAACTCGTCGATGCCGGAACTATCTCCAACAACCAGGCCCGCGAGGTATTCGCCGCACTCTGGGAAAACCCCGACCAACAACCGGCCGCCGTCGCCAAGGCCATGGGCTTTGAACCCGCCGACACCAGCACCATCGAAGGGATCGTCGATACCGTGATCGCGGCCAACCCCGACAAAGTCGCCGAGATCCAAGCCGGCAACGATAAACTGCTCAACTTCCTCACCGGACAGGTCATGAAAGCCTCCCAAGGCAAAGCTAACCCGAAAATGGTCACCGACACCCTGCGGGGGAAAATTCTCTCATAATCAATGTCACTAGCAATCCTACGCGCCCTCCACAATGCCTCTTCGCGTCAAGGATTCTCTCCCATTCTCGTAGGAGGCTGGGCCGTATTGCATCACGGCTACTCAAGGACCACGCTGGATATCGACTTTGTAGCAAATACGGTCCCCAAACGCCTACCAACTGATTACGCAAAAATCATGAAACCCATAAGCAACAAACCAAGCTTTCCTAACTCAGGCTTTCCCAAACCCGCTCATGGCACCACGCCCCCTACCCGCTATGCCGACTGGATCTTCAGTCCCTTTTCCTTTTGTCAGGATCCCTCTGAGGCAACTAAGCACTGATATGATTAAGCTCCTCTTCTCTTTCTTCGGTATTGCGATTCTTTCCTCCAACTCGATCCATGCCGGTATCTACGGCCCGCTCGAGTTCGGCGACAACCGCGGCACCGTCACCCGCAAACTGCAACAATGTGACCTCGTCACACAAACCGTGCCTAGCACATTCCTCGCACGCACCGGCCTCAATGGCATCTTCAAATGCAAACATCAACTCGCCGGTCTCATCTACAGCCTCTACTTCGGATGGAATGATGCCGGCGGACTCAACGAAATCACCCTGCGCTCCGACGAAATCGATCACAGCCAATACCACACCGGCCTCCAGCAAGCCTGGCACAAGGCGAACACCCTGTTTACACAAGCCTACCAAGCTCCGGCGCAAAATGCCAAGTATCCGAGCAAGAGCGACTTCAAGGGACGCGACATCCTGATCTCCCACATCTGGCACAAGGGCACCACCCAGTCCATCCTGATGGGCCCCGGCATCACCAAGGACAAATGCTTCCTCACCATCCGCTTCGTTGACCGTCACGTCAAACCCGTCCGCATCCCCTAGCTCCTCCCTCATTACGCCCGCTGGGAGGAGCCCGAGCCAATACGCCTGGCCGCTGAAAACCAGTAATTGCACCACACAGGAATAGGTTAAAAACTATCACCACCGATATCAATGGCTCTCAGAGTCGTCCAGCTGAGATGATGCGCCATTTCTGTGCCAAAAAAAATGTCAGCTGACACTTCTAGGCTATTGTGACGAATTTCTCATCACTTCAGCACATACAGCCCGGGTTCCTCATCCCCACTCTGTGTACATGATTTAGGAGACAACTTCTTCCCCTCTGCCAAGGGTTTCGCTCCCCGCTTCCGTTTCGGTCCGAATTTCCCTCGGTTCTTTTGATACAAGGCATCAATAAACCCACGGCTCCCAAGGGCGAGCCCTGCGGTGAAGTATGTGACCCTACTCCGCAGCTGCTCGGCGTTCGACAACCCACCACCGCGAGCCAGTTCTTTTTCAACCGTTTCCACCGCAATCCCCTTTCTGGCCTTCACTTCATAGGCTTTGTCTTCCTTCACTTCCTCGCCATCGGTCATCAGCCAGCAACGGTACCAGGAGCCGTTCTCAGCCCAACTGTCCAGCGGCTTGCCCATCACACGGCACAAGCAACGCCTTGCGCGCTTGCTCCCGCCCACCGATTCCGCATAACCACACCACCGGTAATCCTTCGGATCCCGCACCAAACCCGCACGCACCGGATTCAGGTCGATGTAGGTCGCCATCGTCTGCAGAGCCTCGCCATTTTCCAC
>JARFRT010000125.1 GCA_029287105.1 Akkermansiaceae bacterium
GAACTCTGCCGACTCCTCGTCTACCTCGATTCAGCCGATGTCGTCGCACGCACGATCTTCCTCATGCAAAGCTCCGTCGCCGTCAAAAAGGATATCCCGGCCGATGTCCTCGCCGGCAACGACCGCTACGGAAAAGCGTTCCTCAACATGCTCAAAAACCAACCCGACATCCAGGCACTCCACTACGCACTCATGCTCAAAAATGCCAAGGTCGGATGGACCCCGGAATCCGTCACCGCCTACTTCACCTGGTTTAGCAAAGCCTCGTCCAAAAGCGGTGGCTCCAGCTACAAGGGCTTTATCAAAAACATCCGCAAGGAGGCCCTCGACAACCTCCCTGCCGAGCTGAAAGCCGTCGCAGAAAAAGCACCTCAGTACTCGCCTCCCGCCACACCGACACCAATCGCTAAAGGCCCTGGCCGGAACTGGACGCTCGAATCCGCCACCGCCGCCGTCACCGACCTCAGTACGGCCGACGCCGCCAATGGCCTGAAAATGTTCCAGGCCGCCCTCTGCTCACGCTGCCACGCCCACACTGGCAGCGGCGGCGACTCCGGCCCGGAACTCAGCGCCCTTGGCACCCGTTTCAGCAAAAAAGACATCCTCACCGCCATCATCAACCCGTCCGAGCTGATCTCGGACCAGTACAACTTCGACATCCTCCACCTCAAGGACAAGAGCCAGATCCAGGGGAAAATCATGAAGGAAAATGACACCCACTTCTTTGTGGCCAGCAGCGCCTTCGACCTCAGTTTCCAAACACCCATCGAGAAATCCAAGGTTGTCAAGCGCACGCCCTCCCCCCTCTCACCCATGCCGCCCTCGCTGATCAACTCCCTCAACCCGGACGAACTCCGCGACCTGATGCTGTTTCTCACCGGCAAATAAAAACCCCCACCCACCATCCTAAGGGCCGGGAGCGTAGGCATAGCGGTAAAAACACCGGGGGCCGGACGTCGCCACGGTCACGCTGAGTTGCCCCGCCGCCGAGGCCGTCACGGCGGTGGACGTCCAGTTGATCAAATCCATGGATGTCTGGAAGATATAACCAACGTTGGCAACACCCACCGATGTCACCGTCACCTCACGGGCATCACCCGCTCCGGAGAATCGAAGTGCATCCGTATTCAGCGGCAAAACAATCAGCGACAGCTGACCGGCAGGGTCAAATGGGTTAGACCACTTGGCATCGGTATAAACCGAGCTACCTGTCAGTGTTTTCAAAAAGGCGACCAAGCTGTCTTTCTCAACATCAGTTAGATTGAGCCGCTGAGGCCGGCCGCCGGGTCGCAACCTCGGGTCAAGCCCGACAACATCGGCGGGAATGGCGTTGTAATGGTTAACCACGTCCAGCAAGGTCGTCAGACTACCATTGTGCATCAACCCTGTGTGGAGGGTGCCGGTGGCATCCACCAGATCACGCAGACTCGGTGAGCGGGTGTTGGTAAAATCATCACCCCCGCCAAGCGCCGCCACAACCCCGTTATTCCCCGAGTTCGGGTCGATATCAAATTCCGGCGCCTGATGGCAAGCATTGCAGCCCGCCCCTCCTTGCGGCGGCGGCGTCATGAATAGCTGCTTACCCGCATTTTCCTGTGCGCTAAAGTTAGCGAACTGGGCATTGTTGTTCCCCGCTGCAGCGCGTCCCAGGTCATACTTGCTATCGAACGACTGGATGCTGCGCACAAACTGGGCGAGCGCCCGCTGCATCCGTTCTTCCGTAATCAGCGGATCACCATAAACGCCGGTGAACAGCACCTGATACTCTTCGATGGCCGATATCTTGGTCACCAAGTTGGCCAAAGAAGGATCGCCATCCGCGCCGCTGAACCCCATCTCGACGTGGTCTTGAATCGGCCTGGTCGATTGGTCCTCGACACTGGTCGCCCTCTCGTCCCAGAAGAAACGGTTCTCATTCGCAAAACGTGCGTTGATCAGGCGCATTGAATGTCTGCCCGTGGTGCCGGCCACCCCCGTGCTCGCCACCTCCGGATCACTGAACGCGTGCTCCTGTTGATGGCAGGACGCGCAGGAAACCGTATCGTTTTTCGACAGGCGTTTGTCAAAAAACATCACCCGTCCCAGAGTCGCGCCGATGTCAGTGATCGGGTTTGCCGCAGGTGTGTTGTCCTTGTTGATATACGCCGGGACCGGTTGATTGGCATAGTTCGCCAGCTGGGTAAGGTCGACAACCCCCTCTTGCGCCATGCTTAGCAGCGTCAGCGATCCGCCGACCACAGGAACCAGCATCGTCTTCCATCGCTTCCATCGGTAATGCAGGTTAATTCTCATTCATGGATTACACACCCACTACGTAAGGACTTGATGTGCCGCCACAGCTAAAGTGTTAAGCCTTTGTAAAATCCCTCGGGAGGCAGCCACGACCTTCGTCTGGCGCAGCATTCAGCAATCCGCAGCACCTGGGGATCGGCAGATATCCTAACGACTTTCCACGTGGATCGCATTGATCCCCATGGAAAAAACCTTCTTGGCATCCTTGGTGGCGGCGAGGGTCTTGATCGTGTAAAAATCACCCCCCTCCGGGTTGGTGATCTCCAAGGGAATCTTGATCACACCAGGCCCGCTCGGACTGACTTTGAATTTCATCGGCTGGTTCTGGTTCGGGCCTGCCACCTGGATGTCGAAGTCACAGTGCGACTGAACCAAGTAAAAAATAACAATCACCGGCCCCTTGTGTTTTTGCGGGACACTCAAAATCGTCTGCCACCCCTCGCCCGGCTTCGCCTTGTGCGCTTTGTTCGAGTCGGTCACCGCCTGCGGGATGACCTCCTCGCCAGCCGCGGTGTAGCCGACCGGGTTTTTCTTCATGTTAAATTCCTTGAAGGCACCACTCACTAGAATGCTTTGTATATAACGCGCGCCGTCTTTTTGTTTCCTCTTCGACGACGCCGGGGCGTCAGTGGCGACCGTCCAGTCGAGCGTCTTTTCCGTATCCAGATTGACCGCAACAGGCGTATCGCGGTTTTTCATTGTATTCACGATTTCCGTATCGTGCAGGTGCACCCAGACGCCCTCGGGAACAGCAGGGTACGCGCTTGCCGCGGCGGCGACCGCCGCCTCCACCTCGCCACCACGCCGCAACCCCAACCACAGTGCGATACCCACAAGCAGACAGAGCGCGGAAGCAATCGCCACCATCCGTATGTTGGACTTTTTTTCAGGGTGTCCGGACGGGACCACCGTCTCCTCATCCGCCGAGACAAGCACCTCGGCCGTGGCAAGCACCGGAGGTGTTGCCACCACCGCATGGGTCTCTCCGGGCACATTGGGTAACGGTTCGTCAATGGTAATGGCGTGCAGGGATGTCATCGCTTCCTTCACCGAAGCAGGACGCTGACTCCGCTCCCCTGATGCCAGATGCATCACCCAGGCCGCAAAATCGGGCTGGACACCGGGCGCATACTCGGTGAGCGGCGGCAACTCACCCGCCATGTGCGACGCCACACACTGCTCCGGCGAATCCTCGGCAAAGGGATGACCACCCGCCAATGCTGTGTAACACAGCTGTCCTAACATAAAGAGGTCCGCCCTGACGTCCGGTTCATTTTTCCCCTCATGAAGCTCAGGGGCGAGCAAAACCGGATCGGCAATATGCACGTCCCTGCCTTTAACCATCGTCGCCAGTTTGTTTAATCCGAGATCGATGACAAGATAGCGGTGACCACCTGTCGCACGCGGCAAGCGTACGATCGAACCCGTATGCATGGCGCCGTGAAAAACCCCGGATGCGTGCGCCGCATGCAGCGCCTCAAGCAAATCACTCGCCATGCGGTACGCGCCCATCTGGGGCAGTGCCCCTTTCGCCAGACGCTCCGCCAGGGATTCCCCCTCGATAAACTGAGTCACCATGGAAACACCACCCTCGTCGGTAGCAACATCATAGATGGTCAGTAAATTAGGATGCTGCAACGCACATAACTTGCCGGCGAAAATGGAAAAATCCTTCACCCACGACTTCTGCTCCACGTCCTCACCCGCAGATTCGATATGGCGAAATACCACCTTGCGCTCAAGCGTGGTATCCTCGGCCAGATACATCCCGCCCGCCGGATCCTTGTCGATGAGCTTGATGATCTGATACCGTTCCGTCATATCATTATTCGTTAGATTTACCCTGCCCCCTCCTTTTTCACCGCTTGGGTGCGTGCTCTTCGTAGCTCGGTGCGTCGTAATGCTTACGCAGCCGATCATACTCGGCCGTCAGATCCTTTTTGATCGATGCATACTCCGGGTTGCCATAAACATCGGTCATCTCGTCCGGGTCCTTGACGAGATCGAACATCTGCCACTCCCGGGTCGAGGGAATATAAAACAGCTTGTGCGTCCGTGTCCTGACCCCGTAATGCTGGGGCACGTTGTGCTCGCCGAGCTCATAGTAGGCATAGTAAAGCGAGTCCCTCACCGCCTTGGTGCTGTCCTTCAGCACGGGAACAATCGACAGGCCCTGGATCTCCTCCGGCACCGGCATGCCGGCCGCCTCAAGAAAGGTCGGTGCGTAGTCGATATTCTGGATCAACGCCTCGGGCCGCGACCCCGGCTTGACCGTGCCCGGCCAGCGGATCAGGAAGGGCATCTTGAAGGACTCCTCGAACATCCAGCGTTTGTCATACCAGCCATGCTCACCTAGGAAAAACCCCTGGTCGGAGGAGTAGATGACGAGCGTGTTTTCGGCCAGGCCATGATCATCGAGATACTTCAACATGCGCCCGACACTTTCATCCACCGACTTCACCGTGCCCAGGTAGTTGCGCATGTAGCGCTGGTACTTCCAGCGCACGATGTCCTTGTGGCTGAGTTTGCCCGCCTGGAAATCCTTTAAAAACGCCTGGTTCTCAGGGCCGAAGTGGGCGTCCCACTGCTTACGCTGGGCGTCGTTCATCCGCTGGTACTCCGGCGTGCCGTAGCGGTCGGATCCAGGCAACTCGATCCCGACGTGCTCGTCTTTCCTTAGCTTCAGGTCATAGGCCCAGTCGAAGTGCCGATCGATCTCCATCTCGTTTTTCGGCAACCATTGACTGCGCATCTTGTAATCGTCGAACAAGTTCGCAGGCTCGGGGATCTTGACCCCGTCAAAGGCCTTCAGGTGCCGCAGCGCCGGAGAAAACGTCCGGTGCGGCGCCTTGTGCTGGCACATCAGGAAAAATGGCTTGGTCTTGTCGCGGCGCTCCAACCAGGCAATCGCCTTGTCGGTGGTAATGTCGGTCACATAACCCGCAAATTTCTTGGTCTCCCCATCCATCTGCTTAAAGACAGGATTGTAATAATTCCCCTGGCCCGGAAGCACTTCCCAGTAGTCGAAACCCAATGGATCCGTGTGCAGGTGCCATTTGCCAACCACCGCCGTCGTGTAACCCGACTTTTTCAAGGCCTTGGACAGCGTCCACTGACTCTGGTCCAAGCCCTTACCCGTGTTGCGCATGAAGCCATTTTTATGACTGTGCTTGCCCGTCAGGATACAGGCGCGTGACGGCCCGCAAATCGAGTTGGCACAGAAGGAATTCTTGAAGACCGCCCCCTCATTGGCAATGCGGTCAATGTGGGGCGTCGGCGCCACTTTTTCCAGCCTGCCGCCATAGGCGGAAATCGCATTCAGCGCGTGGTCGTCTGAAAACAAAAACAAGATGTTCGGCTTGTCCGCAGCGAGCGCAAACGGACCGACCACAGCCTGGGCAATCAGGACGGAGAGAATGGATTTCATGCTATTGATGGCGTGCTTCATCGGTGTGTAATGGGTGGTGTCAGGGTCGAACTGGGATCGAAGTGGGATCGAACTGGGGTGGCAGCAAGTGGCGGGCCAGATGTGCCAGGACGGGGTCAATATCCTTTGGGTGAATAATGCCCCACTGCGGTATTCTTACAACCAAATTGCCCAACACGGGGGGATAATCTCGAAAAACCACTTGCAAAGCAGGAAATCCGGGCCACTTTCCCACGTCTTCTTAGGAAAAAGCTAAGGGGGGCGTAATGGTTTCGACTGGATATTGAAAGCATAAGCCGCATGTAGAGGTTGATCGGTTGGCCTCTTAAAAAAGCCGTTCAAACAAACTAATTGCAGACTCTAACGAGCTCGCACTTGCTGCTTAATTGACAGCAACGTCTATTTCCCTGACGTCCACTAGGGGGAAAGGCGACACAACAGTGGACTGGCCAACGATCGGGTGACCGGGTCAATGGTAAGATTAAACAGGTTAATCGGAGGGCGTCAGCCGCTGGTGAGCAACCGCCCTCTTAAAACCCTTATCACCCAGCTAAACATGTAGACGCTTAAGCAGCAGGTATTTAGGACAGGGGTTCGACTCCCCTCGCCTCCACCACTTTAAAAAGGCTCAGATTAACCTCTGGGCCTTTTGTTTTCAACGTTTCTGGCGCTTTAACGACTTGATAGGAAAAACCCGTCCCACTCGTTAAATACCCCTAAATAGCCCCTATTTGCTGCCTTTTTAGTGGGACAAAAGTGGGACATTTTATTCAACAGTGAGCTGAGATTATTTCTCTATTTCGCAGTTTTATCCGTCCGTTTCCTGCCATTGATGCATGGTGCTCCACACATCCATCAGCGGGGCCTTATGCATCGGTGTTGAATAGGGTGCGTTTTTGTAGTTGTCGTAGTCGATGTTGACGCCATCGGCGACGGCCTGAATGTGGGGGTCGACGATGACGAAGTCGAAGGTATCGATGGGGATGCGGCGAATGTTGTTGGCCAACTGGAAGCCAACGACCGGATCCAGATTGGCGATCATCTTTATGCGGTGAGCGAGTACGTGAACAGCGATGCGGCAGGTGATAGCACCCTGCGGGTGTGTAACAAGGGATGCGTATCCAATC